>NIZU01000015.1 GCA_003315675.1 Methanocorpusculum sp. MCE | reverse complement strand
AAAACACCGAGGTCGCGGACCCGTTCCATGAGGTCGGCATAGTCGCGTTCGAGTTCTTCGAGGCGTTTTTCCATGTTTTCCTGGGATGTCATGTATAGGAGATTGGCTACATCCATACCCCCTCACCCCCCCCAAAAAAAGAAGAATACCCATTATTCCTTGACGTTTTTTTTTTAAATTTACACTCTGTTTTGAATCGTTTTCACCTGATAGATATTATAACAAAATGCATCCAGCATATTTTTCACTCGTACTCTTTGCAGCGTTGTTACCTTTACCAACCCTGCATGAAAAACATTTTTGATCACTACATAGGGTCTCTCGCCCTTTGATCTCTTCCTACTTATTCGCAGATTTCTCAGTTTATCTCGTATGCCAATGGGATGCCCTCTCGCTCCCCTTTTCATTGTGGCACTATATCCCTTGCATTTTGCTCCCTGATATCCCCGATCCCGATAGACCACTTCTCCTTTTTCTGAGAGGTCCACCTGACTATCATGAACATTTGCCGTGGTGGTTTCAATGCGTCGAATAAGATCGTGCGTCGTATCCATGATGGTATGAAGTTTATAGCCATAGTGTATTTTGCCGTTCTTGGACATGATTTTTCCATCTTTATCCCGTCGTGTTTTTGCCTGATCTCTTCGCGGCGTGTCTTTCTTACAATTACCGGGTTCAGCATACACAAACGTTGCATCCTGAATCATACCTTGTTCAATTTTCAGACCTTTCAGGTCAAGTTGTCTCTGAAACTCCTGCCAGACCAATGTATCAACGCCTGATTCGGACATGCGCTCCCGAAATAACCAGATCGTTGAATTGTCGGGTATTTTGTCAGGACACCCAAGAGTTCGCAAGATCGAATCTTGCTCACCGTTTCGGGCTAACGCCCTCACTTACCATGCCAAAAAGAAAGACGATCATAAATTTCACGTTCAACGGCGAGATCAGACAGATTATACCAGACTTCCAGAAGCTGAATCTTGAACATAAGTATGACATCGACATTGGGATGACCGCCCTTGCCGGATTTATTTGCATACATGGATTCAAGAAGAGGGCGAAACACATCCCAATCAAGTGTTTTACCAACGTCGGAGAGACGGTCGCCAAGTTTTTCATAACGTTCGTAATATGCCTGGTTGAGACCAAAGCTGCTGAAAGTCCCCATACATACTACTCAACGTACGAAAAGAAAGTACTTTCTGTCAAAAAAAGGTTGTTAGAAATTCTCATACTTTTTTAAAGAGATTAGGAAGTTTAATTAATCTTCTATTTTTCGGAAAAGACCTGGTTTACTCTTCGGAACTAAACAAAGAGGACATACCCATGTATCGGGTAGACTCTCATACTTTGTTCCGGGAGAAACGCCATGGGCGGGATCGCCGACATCTTCGTCAAAAATGTACGAGCAAAAGATGCAAATATACTTCGCCATTTTATCTTTTCAATTTGCCCTCGGCCATTTTCTCACGAACTTCATCAATGTAGAGAATTTCTTCCAACTCCATTCCGCAGAGACAATATCCCTGTCTATCTATAACAAAGACAGGATATGTTGCAACATCAGAGGGGATGGTCTCGGTCGGAATCTGTCTTACATGAAGCAGATAAGGCATGGTAAGACCAATGTGGGCTGTGAGTTCCTTTACATCCCGAATCCAGCGGGCAAGCTGACGGACATCCGCTTTATCCCACTGAAGGATACGGTTCAGCGTTTGATAGGAATCACGTTCATATACTAGATGATTATCAGCAAGCTGAGCATTAACTGCGTCTTCATACGTGATCATCCATTTTTCTAAATCATCAGAAGCTCCGAAGAAACCATCTGCATATGTGCGAAGTTCTTTTTTGTAGGTAGCATCAGTAGATAGATCGGATGCTTCTTTAACCACATGAATCATATCCATAATTTCCCCATGAATCCGGCGAAGGTCTTCAAAGGCACGAGGTAATTCATCGTGTAAATGTGTGCTGAAAAAAACAGCTTTGTTCTGATCGGTCATCTTTGTCTCCAAAAAATATGTTCTGAAGAGTATTATTTCTTCAGATAGAGGTTGGTAAATACTTTCTGACCTTTGGCTTCAGGGTGGCGTTCACCAAGGTCACCAATGTAGTGTGCATAAACAGCTTTTACGCCGTCTACTTCCTTTTCTACATCGTCAACGTACTTGTAGCCGGGCATCATGAAGTCAATCTTGCCGTTGACGAACACGTCGCCTTTGACTGACTGACCGCCGACACGGCCTTTGACATTGCCTTTGACAATGATTGTTCCGCCCTCACCATGGGTGTGGACATGAATAAATGCATCGCCGCCGACAATGATGGTCCCGCCGCGCATAAAGGTACCAATATCGTTACCGACATTGCCCGTAACGCGGAGAACACCACCGGTCATACCACGCCAGTCGCCGCGGTATGCGGAACCAACATGATTCTGACAGTTTCCATTGATGGTAAGTTCGCCGCCCGCCATTGCAATTCCAGTAAAGGAATCTGCATTGCCGTTAACGGTGATCTTGCCCCCAATCATCCAGCCGCCGGTGTACATATCTACATTGCTGTTGATAATGATTTCACCGGCAGTCATTTTCTGACCGACACGCTTTACGCGTGTCCAGTCGCCGTTTAAGACGATTTTGGTCTCTGCTGCAGTTGCACCAGATGCTCCATCAATCTTAGCGAATGATGCAAGGGGATATTTGATTTTTCCTTCGGAAATTTCAATTGCACCAATTGCTTCGATGGATTTCCCTGCGAACTGATCTGGAGTTACCAAATCGGCTTCAAGGAACAGCTGAGGCTGTTTTACCATAGTAACTGTTACTGTGTTCATGATATCTCCAATTACTCCGTAATGTCCACTTTGATTGCGTACGGGTTGTGTACGTGTTCATCAAAGACGGCATAGTTTTCAAGGTCAACGGTGTAGGAATGAAGGAATTTATCGCGAATATCACGTTCAACCTGTTTGTTCTCCGGAACAATGGAGTTGACCCATACGGTCTTCTTCGGCATGCTGTAGTTAACGATCTCGTTGTTCTCAATACAGAGTACTCCATCCTTGAAGAATGCAAAGACGTTCCCGAATGCAGTTTCATACAGTTCAGGATCGCTCGGGAGGTTCTCCGGATCGATGTCATAGACAGAAACGTTGGCGTTCATACCGGTCTTTAAGCTGCCGTAGAGGTGGGAGAGACCAAGGGACTTTGCAACACCGGAACGGGTCATCTGTGCAAGCTCATAGAGGGAGATTTCCTTGTCTGAGAGTTCGCCGATGTATGTCGTGTCAACAACTTTGTCGCCGTACTTGAGTTCGTTTGCAATGAGATCATTACGTGCCTTTGCAGAAAGGAGCCACTTGTAGATTCTAGGGTATCTCCAGAACGGACCTGCATTCGGGTGATCGGTAGTGATGAAACAGCGTTCCTTGTCTTTCGCAAAGAGTGCCACTTCAAGACCGATTGCCCACTGTGCACCTGCAATATAGGTTTTCGGGTCGTAGATGAACGGAACAATACCAGCTGCAGTCTCAAGCTCAATGTCGACGTTGGTCCACTTGAGGTGATTGAGGTGAGTCAGATGATACTCGAATGGTCCGTCTGCCGTCATTGTAGTGGTTTCATCAAGAGTGACGTTACCAGTATCAATGGTCAGACCTTTCTGTTTGTTGACGTAGTCCATGACTTCCTTGGATTTGGATTCAAAAGAACTGGACTTGAATGAGTCGCCGCCATAACAGTGGAACTGAATGTGCGTGTGGTGCATGACCTGCTCACGACCAAAGGCATTGTTTGCCTTATAGCCTTCAACAAGTTTGAGGGTGTCGAGAGTGGTTGTGTAGTTTCCTGGGTTACCGAGGTTGTTTGCGTGCACATGGATTGAGTGCGGGAGCTGAAGATACTCATTCGTCTCAATTAATCCTTTCACGATCTCGGCAGGAGTGATGTCAAAGTAAGGTACTTTGTCATGGATAGTGATACAGTTAAGACCCCAGCCCCATGCTTCTGTTCCTCCGGGATTGACGCACTTCAGTGCATATCCGCGGGTTGCGTTGAGAATCCAGGATGCATATGCACCGGCGTTTTCGATCTCGTGGTTCTTAAAGTATTCAAGTAAGAACCAGTTGTTACCGAGAACCGGCATTGCTGCTTCATCAATGATCGGTGTATCGCGAATCTCTTCGTGGACATGAGCAGCTTCGAGTGGCGGCATTGCTGCTTCCATAACGAAACCGTATCCAAGACGGGCATAATCATATCCGGTCTTTGAAACAGACGGAACAGAGCAACCCATCTCCATTCTGAGGTTGCTCTTTCTCATTGGAGACTTAAAGAGCTTGTCTTCCGGGCGGAAGAGACGGCCTGCATCTACTTTGGGTCCGGCAACGTGGGAGTGAACATCAACCCCACCCGCCATGACGGTTTTGCCGGCTGCATCAATAACTTTAGCAGCATTGCTGACCTTGTCAACAATTTTGCCGTCTTTGATGCAGATATCCATCTTCTGCCCATTAATACTCTGTGTAGGATCAATTACACATCCGTTTTTGATAATGTACTCGGTCATTCGTAGACCTCCTTTACAGGTCTGACATCAGCAAGCGGAGTTGCATAATCCCAGGTACCGTCGGACGTAACACCAGCCTTCTTGAGCTCCTGCATACGTTCATAGATCTTGTCAAAGAGCTCCTCATCGGTCAGGATACCGTTGAAGGGTTTAACAACTGCACGGTACTGGATTGGAACGTTGTCCATACGATAGCAGATACCGCCGGTTTCAACACCAACGATTGCAACAGGAATGTGAACATCCGAGACAGTTGCAGCCATGTTGACGGATGGATCAATAGTTACCACTGGCATGGAACTACCGATCTTCTCAAATGCACGAATTGGGAAGTGTGCACCTGCATCAGTTCCAATGTTAATGAATGCATCAATTTCACCACGATTTGCGAGATCAACCGATGAAGTCTCACCCGGATTCATGTGTGCATGAGATCCTTTGCTCAGGTCAATACAATAGGGGAAACCAAACTGCCATGCCCATACGACACCGGGGCCTGCAATATTGTAGTGTCCACGCATTGCCATGATTGTGCATTTGGTGATCTCGTTGATATCACGGACAAGATTGATTGCAATATCAACGTTGTGGTTACGACCATCGGAGTGACAGAGACCCATCCCGAAGAAGATGTGGACATAACGTCCGGCTTTGATAACGTCACATACTTCAAGAATCTTTTCTTTTGGAATACCTGCAACAACATCAGGCAGTTCAGCGCCGTAGCCATGCATCACCATACGGAATGCATCAAACAGTTCATAGTCATGACCCTGTTGAACCTGAAGGAAGTGGTCTGCACAGCGTGCAGTATCAGTGTATCTAGGATCGACAACAATGACCTTTCTTCCACGTGCTCCTTTTCCGGTGAAAAATCCACGCGGGAAGACTCCGTATCTTGACATGTGGCGCGGGTGTGCATGTGCCGGGTTGGAACCCCAGTAAATGACAACATCTGCACGGTTCTTAACTTCACCAAGAGTACATGAAGGATATCCGGTATCAAAAATTGCCAGGAAAGATGATCCATGACAAATTGACGCACAATTATCGAGAACTGCACCTGCGTCTTCTGCAACACGACCTGCTGCTGCCATTCCTTCACAGTTTGTTGATCCAAATCCGAAAATGAGTGGCTTCTTTGCCTTTATCAGCATCTTTGCTGTAAAGTCGATCGCTTCATCGTAAGTGATATCCTTATAGGTTCCATCAGACTGCCGGCGGCGTGGAGATCCCACACGACCTTCGCGGGACGCGTGGTGATAAATCTCAATACCAATAATGCATGCATTCTTGACTTCAATGATCTTGCCGTCTTCAACGGCGATTTCAAGATCATCACAACAAGATCCACAGTATGGGCATGCAACGTGCTTGATTACTTCTTGCATATTTTTAACCTCACATTGGCCAGAGCAACTTACCATTCCATTTGTTGCATGCTTTCTGAATAAGCTCAACGGCTGGAACGATTCTTGCTTCTGGAGCTGGTTCAACGGTAACCGGGAATCCACTGTACTGCGGTTCACCAGTTGACTGAGTCCGCGGAGGGACAACCTGGTTTGCCCAGACACCCTGGCGGATGTGACAAAGTCCACGCGGGCAGGTCTGCCTTCCAATTACGGCTCTGACATAGACTTCACCGCATTCGCTGGTTACTTTGACAACAGTATTTAAGTTGATATCCATCTCTTTGATGTCATCTGCATTCATTTCGATAAGACTGCAAACATCAAAATATTTCTGGGTGGTCTTCCCAGATACCATAGCTTCGCCTTCTTCTACGGCTCGCTGGGTGACCATGTTAAGATGTAATTTTTTCATCTTAGAGTCCTCTCCGTTTTCTCTCTTCACCGATAGGCGAGGGTCCGATCTCTTTGATCGTGTTGATCACGTCGGTGATAACGACTGCCCATTTTGCACCTTCCGATGCCGACACGAAGGTCATACGGAAGCGTCTGTGTTCGATACCCATGTTGTTGAGGATGCTCTTTACCAGGAACATTCTCTTAGCTGCCTTGAAGTTGCCTGCAAGGTAGTGACAGTCACCGAAGTGACAGCCGGACACGAGCACACCGTCTGCGCCGTCAGCGAAGGCTTTCAGGACGAACAGGGTGTCGATACGGCCGGTACACATAACACGGACGATTCGGATGTCCGGGGGATACTGCGTACGGGCTGAACCTGCACCATCTGCTCCGGCATAGGAACACCAGTTGCAGATGATACCGATAATCTTGGGTTTCCATTCGTCAGACATTACTGTTCACCTCCAAGGAAGAAGGCATCGATCTGAGCCAGAATTTGCGGGCTCGTGAAGTGCTGCATCTTAATAGCGCCGCCGGGGCAGAAACCGCCGCACGTTCCGCAGCCTTTACACTTTGCTGCAGTGACTTCCATGACCGTTCTGCCGTCGACGACCGTCATGGACAGAGCGGAGTAGGGACACTGGTTGACGCACATACCACAGCCGGCACAGAGATCCTGGATACACTGGGCATAGTACGGCTCAAGTTCGACCTGACCGGAATGGATCGGGATGGAGGCAGCGGATGCGGCACCTTCAGCCTGTGCTACGGTATCTGGAATATCTTTTGGACCCTGACAGACACCTGCAAGGTACACACCGGCAGTGGTGGTTCCGCAGGGGTTCAGTTTCGGGTGGGCTTCAAGGAGCCACTTGTCGATCGAGCAGGAAACACCGAAGTGTCTGCGCACGATTTCCGTTTCGGCAGTAGGCTGGATGGCAGCGGCAAGGACGACAAGATCGACTTCGATCTCAACGGGCATGCCAAGAAGAGTATCTTCGGCGATGACCTGCAGGTTCTTGTTGGGCAGTTCCTGGATCATGGCGACACGTCCGCGGATGAACTTGGCGCCTTCGTGCTGGATACGGTAGTAGAACTCTTCGTAGGCTTTACCGAAGGAACGGATGTCCATGTAGAAGATGTATGCTTTACAGCCGGGGATCTTTTCGATGACCTGGTGGGCGTGTTTCAGCGAATACATGCAGCAGAACCGGGAACAGTAGGGTTTGCCGACGCCGGTGTTGTCTCGGGAACCTGCACAAAGAACGAAACCAACGGACTTCGGGGTCTCACCGTCGGAGGGACGGACAAGGTGACCGATGGTCGGACCGGATGCACAGATCAGACGTTCGAACTCGAGAGAGGTGATGACGTTGTCGTAGAGTTTGTAACCCCACTCTTTCTTCTGTTCGATCGGGAAGGTTTCGTAACCGGTTGCAATGATGACGGTTCCCACTTTGATTGTGAAGAGTTCATCTTCCATTTCAAGGTCGATAGCCTTCTTGGTTCCGCAGGCAGTGACGCAGAGACCGCATTTTACACAGGCATCGAAGTCGATGGTGTAGATGAGCGGGACAACCTGAGCGTGCTGGATGTTGATCGCTTTGCGGGGTGCCATGCCGAATTCCCAGGTGTTGGGTTTGACGACGGGGCAGACGGTTGCACAGTCGCCGCAGCCGGTGCATCCTCCGCCGACGATGCCTTTTGCAGCGGCTTCGGTCGGGGTAAGGACACCGCGGGCGTGGCGGCGGATGGTCACATCGAAGTTCCCGATGTATCCTTCTACATGCTCGACTTCAGCGAGGGTGTAGAGTTTGATGTTCGGCGTTCTGCCTGCTTCTGCCATCTTCGGTGACAGAATGCACTGCGAACAGTCGAGGGTCGGGAAGGTCTTGTCGAGCTGGGACATACGACCGCCGATTGTCGGTTCCTTCTCAATTAAGTAGGTCTCGATACCGGCAGCGGCAAGGTCCATGGAGGCCTGAATACCGCCGATACCTGCACCGACGACTAAGGCACGGTGTTCGACCGGCACGGTCATTGGATAAAGGTCTTCGAGTTTGGCGGCTTTGGCGACGGCGATACGGATGGCATCTTTGGCTTTTGCCGTTCCGCCTTCCCAGTCGTGCATGTGGACCCAGGAGCCCTGGTCACGGATGTTGGCCATCTCGAATCTGAACTGGTTCAGACCGCCGTTTGCGGTAGCGGTTCTGAAGGTCTGTTCGTGCAGACGGGGTGTGCATGCAGCGACGACGATACCAGTGAGGTGATACTGTTCGATGGCCTCTTTGATCATATTCTGACCAGGGGTCGAGCACATGTATGCATAGTTCTGGGCAACGACGACGTGGGGAATCGTTTCAGCGTATTCCCTGACGGCCGGGACATCGAGAGAACCGGCGATGTTGGTACCGCAGTGGCAGATGAAGACACCGATTCTGGGTTCTTCAGCTGCGGGGGATGATGCGGCGTTTTTACCTGTATATACCATGTTACTGTCCTCCCTTCAGTTTGTTAAGGAACGGATCGCAGGAAATCTGGTGGAGATCGAGACCTAGCTCGATGGGCGACATACCCTGAGCAAGACCGAGCATTTCACAGTAGTGAAGCACCGGGATGTTCCATGCGACACCGAACTTCTGACTGATTTCGAACTGACCGCGGTCGAACTGCAGCTGGCAGAATGGACAGGAGTTCGTGATTGCATCAACACCGGCAGCCTGCATGTTCGTGAGTTTCTCGTTGGTGATGTCGAGAGCGTGGGCGATGTCGTAACCGCGGACGCCTCCGCCGGCACCGCAGCACTGCATCTTGTTACGATACTCAACAGGTTCTGCACCAATCGCGCTTACTAAATCTTCAAACCAGGTCGGGTGTTCGGAATCACCGATAACATCGCCAAAGAATTCCCGGTCTTTCTGGGGTTTTAACAGGTGACAGCCGTAGTGACAGGCGACATTTACACCGTTGAGCGGAGTGGTAACACTGTCTTTGAGTCTGTCGACACCGCAGACTTCATCATTATAATAAAGCTCGATGAGGTGGTAGACATTGGAAGTACCTTTGAATTCCATGTCGACTTCCTTTAAGACTTCATTGACCGAGTCACGAAGTTCGTCGTTGTGTTTCAGTTTATGGTTGACTTCCCAGATAGATTTGTAACAACCGTTACAGATCAGGGCAATATCCATATTCATTTGTTCTGCCAGGATGAGGTTTCGTGCAGCCATGGCATACCAGACATTGAGGTCGATGGACCCGAATGCACCGGGGGCCGGACAGCAGGATGCTCCCTTTAACGGAACAAGATCGATACCGAGTTTCTTACCTGTACGGATAGCGGATGCCTCGATACCAGGATACCGGTTCGGGGCAATGCATCCAAGGAAGAATGCGTATTTGTGCATGTCGTGTGACATAATTACTGATCCTCCGCAAGGACTCTGTCCGCGAGCTGTTTGGTTCCGTAGATCTCAAGGATCTTCCGGATGGCCGGAATATATTCAGGATACTTGCAGGTGGTTTCAGGTTCGGCTTCAAGACCCAACTTGACGCGGGCCGCACGGTTCGCATCGTTGTTGGGGACACCGTGACCAGTGTTATAGATGAAGTTCACCGTGGCAAGGAAGTTCTTGGGAACGATACCCTGTTTTGCTGCGATATTTCTCATTGCCATGATAACATCAGTCGGGATGAGATCACGCGGGCAGCGGTCCGAGCAGGTATAACAGGTCGTACACAGCCAGAGGTCGGGGTCATTGAGACAGACATCTCTCATACCGAGATTGACGCGGCGCATGAAGTTCCGAATACGGTAGCTGCTTCGTTGAGCCGACGGGCAGGATCCCGTGCAGGTTCCGCACTGGAAACAGATGTGGGCTTCAGTTCCGCTGAGCTTTTCAACTTCGGCAGTGAACGACGGGTCGCTGTCCTGCTTTGGCCGGTAATACCGGTCAGAGAGACGTGCTGCAAGGGCAGCATCTTTGTATGCTTTTGCACTTGTCATATTTGTTCACTCCAGTTTTTTCGTTTCGACCTGACCAAAGGTAGATTCTACAAGTTTGGAGGTACGAGGAACACACAGTTTGGCGGCGATCTTTTTGTACAGGTCGGTTTCCGGTCCTTTGATGCGGATGCCGGTTCTCTTCAGCGTGAGAGCATCTTCGGACGGGCAGGCATTGACGCAGGCACCGCAGAGGATACACAGCTCATTGTTAATGGCGATGTTGGCCTCGATGCTGTCTCTCTTCATGTTGACGGCCGGCATGGGGCTCGGTAGATACAGAGCATTGCACGGACAGACGTCAACGCACGTGGAACAGCCGCCGGGACACTTGGAAGCATCGACGATGAGTTCGCCTTCGAAGAATTTCGTGATCGTAACGGCCTCGCTCGGGCAGACCTGTTTACACCAGGTGCATGTGATACACTCGGATTTGTCGATGGAGACCTTCCCGGGGAGCTTGGCCTCGGTATTGACGGTCCGGTCGACGGTGATTGCATCGTGCGGGCAGGCCTCAACACAGACCTTACAGCCGTCACAGAGGGCTTCGGTCCAGATGATCTCACCTTCGGATCCAACTTTTTCAGCAGTGAACGGAACACGCTTCTGTTCGATTGCCGGACAAAGAGATGAACAGACACCACAGACTGTACACAGCTCTTTGTCAACAACGAAAGTCGTTTTTGCAACGAGTGCGGTCTGGCGTTTTGCGCCGCCTTCAACTTCGCCTTCATAAACGGGGACGTCCCTGACAATGGCGTCATGCGGGCAGGCCTCATGACAGGATGTACAGCGGACGCACTTCTCCTCGCAAATCTCGGCAGTAAAATCATACTCAGGGAAACCTTCCTGCTCCAGGATCGGGAGGCTCGGTTCACCGTCAACTTCTACGAGAAGTGCATCAAACGGACACAGAATCGTGCAGACACCGCAGTATGAACATTTTGCGGGGTCGACAGTGATAGGTGCGTCACCAGCAGCTAAACCGCGGACAGATGCACCGACCATGCCTAAAGAAATCGCTTCTTTGGGACATGCATCGGCACAGATGCCACAACCGGTACACTTGCTGGTTGTTAACACAAGGTGAGAAACCTTCGACAGGAGACGCTGCTCCATTGTAACGGATCCACCCTCGATCTTCGTAGAGTATTTTGGAAACATTGTGCTTATTACCATGATGTTTTCCTCTCTCTCTCTCCTCAGTGACCCTCTTCAGCAGCTTTTGCCGCGGGGGCCTGCGATGCAACTAGTTTGATAACATTATATGGGCATGCTTCCACACACACACCGCACCCTGCACATAATTTGTGATTCAGGTCAAGGGAGATTGCCTTGCCGTCGGTCACAGTATAGATCTTGTCAGTTGAGGCAGGATCTACGGTACAAAGTTCAAGTGCGTTTACTGGACATGCTACGACACAATTGTTACAACCAGTACATCGCTCCATGTTGATATGCATTGCAAATGCCATTGCTTATATGCACCAGCCTTTAATCGACCGAAATCGATTACTGATATAGTTGAATAAGAAGATAGATAAATGTTCTCAATCAAAAGAAGCCCGATTCTGGCTTAGATTTGCATGAATTTATCATAATATATTATTATTTAGTTATTGTTAAACTAATTACATAGAATATACCCACTCATATTATTCAAATCATGAACTGAACATATTCAATCAAATAACAGAGGGTTCTTCAATTAATCCTCAATTCTTATTCATTTTCAAATAAAATCCAATTTTGCGCGTTTTCAGAGTTTTCAACCTGGCGAAAAAACCTGATTAAATTACCATCGATATCAACCAGGTTTGATTGCCAGGTTTAGATTAATATAAGTGGGTCTTTGGAACGGACCCATCGAATATCTCTTATACTCATACGACCGATCTTTCTGTTAACGAAATTCCCGGTATCAAAAATATGAAAATCACATTAACCCCAAATCAGATAAAAGAAAAATTTGGACCGATGTTCTGTCACCGCCTCCTTGTAATGACGGATGAAAAAAACGGCATTGCCGAAATACACGAACAATGTCATGCAAGAGGACCAATCGAATGGGACCACATGAACCGGAGAAGAGCGAAAGGAGCACTCATCTCCGCAAAAACCGAAGGGACCTCAATGACAATGATCGCAAAAATCGGTTCGTATCCCATCAGCTTTGGACCCTCGGATACAGAACTCGGCAGACAGGCACTTGAAGCCGTCGTTGTAGAGGGAAATGAAGTATGAACCTCCTGGGCGGGAGCAGCCGGGGCAGGAGTTGGGGGTGCTGCCTGCTTATCCCAGGCTCCGGGTGTTCTCAGAACGGAATATGCGAGTGAAGAAGATCTGAAAGTAGGCGGTGCACGTATCTGCAGAAGTACTATTATCCTGCCGAAATATGAGAAGATCACCTTCGGTATAGATGATACCGACACGAAAGAGGGGGGAGCAACCTGGGTCCTTGCATTAAAGTGCGGCGAAGCATGTTCTATTGACGGGGCCACCTTCCTTGGCATGCGGATCATCCAGCTCAACCCGAAAGCTCCGGAAAAAACCACCAACTGTACCGGTTCAGTGATAACCTTCGCAGTAAAACCTGAGAAAAAGGCCGAGCTTATTGCATTCGTCAAATCATTCATTGAAGAAAGAACGATGAGCAAAACAACCGGCATCTGCTATTTTGCCTGCATTCGTCTTCCTGACTCGGCATATGCAAAGCGGGTGAAAACCGAACTGCTGACCCACGAAGAGGCAGTCACCGAAGCAGAAAAACTTGGCATCACTTTTATCGACAGTGCAAACGGAAAAGGAAGGATCGGGGCTCTTGGAGCACTTCTCTGGGCAGACGGCGGGGTTGAAGCAGCCGGCTTGTACGACGAAACACCCTGATCCAAAAAATTATATTTATCTCTCTTCTTTTTTACAGACGGCTGCAAGCAAACGGCTGCCGAACGATGAAGTTGATTCACAACCACCGAGATCAGGTGTGGACACTCCGCTGTTAATCAAATCGGCAATCGATTCTTCGACGAGACGGGCTTCCTGCTTCATCCCGAAATGTTCAAGCATCATCGCTGCACTCCGGATCGCAGCAACGGGATTGGCGATACCCTTACCGGCAATGTCCGGAGCGCTTCCGTGAACAGGCTCGACAAATGCATATTTTTCGCCGATGTTCGCACTTGGAAGCATCCCAAGACCTCCGGTGAGATACCCGCAGACATCGCTTAAGATATCGCCGAACATGTTTGTCGTAACAATCACATCATAATTTTTCGGATGCTGTAAAACATCGAGACAAAGTGCATCGATAAACACGGATTTTGTTTGTATGCCGTATGACTCGGCGACCTCTTTACAGGTATCCCTGAAAAGCATATCCGATTTGAGCACGTTCCCTTTGTAGCCGATAACGAGCGGATGATCCGGATTTCGTTCCAAGACAAGAGAGCAGGCTTTCTCTGCAATTCGTCTGGAACCTGCCTTCGTCACCACACGGAGGGTCGTCGACCTCTCTTCACCGATCTCCTCGATCCCTGAATAAAGTCCCTCGGTATTCTCCCGCACGATAATAATATCGACAGGTGAACCTTGAGCGGATGACTGAAGGGCTCGTATAGGACGGAAATTCGCATACAGATCGAGTTCATGCCTGATCTGCAGAAGAACGCTCCGGTAATCCGGATCCGGAGGTGTCGTCACGGCCCCGAAAAGAATGGCGTCCGCCCTCTTCAGCTCACGAATATCTTCTGCAGAACAGGCGGACCCGGTCTTCTCCCATTTGGCGAAACCAAGTTCGACCTCAAAAAAATCCGCATCAGCGAGAAAATGCTCAAGAATTTTTTGAGCCTCGGGGATCACCTCTGGCCCGATACCATCACCTTTCACTACAGCGATACGAAGGCTCATGGCTCACCCTGCCAGGAGAGATAGTCATTCAGCCCGCCGGCGGAGAGAATCTCCTTCATACGGTTCGAGAGCGGCTTTGCCTGATAAACGGCATCCGATATTTTTACATACGAATCATCGGTGTCAAAAGACACGACATCCCCATCCTCGCACACGACATCCGCCTCAAAAACATATAATCCAAGATTTACACAGTTCCGAAAAAATATCCTCGCAAAAGACGGAGCGACAACGGCACGGACCCCGGCCTCTTTGAGAGCGGCAGCGGCCTGTTCGCGGGATGATCCGCAGCCGATGTTTTTTCCGGCAACCAGAACCGAGCCGTTCAGTCGGCCGGCAATACGCGTATCATAATCTTCAAAAGCATGCTCCACCCACACCAACCGGTCGGTAGTCCTAAGATAACGCCCGGCGATGATCATGTCGGTATCCACATCCTCCCCGATCACAACGGCACGTCCAGATAAGATCATCAGTTCAGCCCCCCTTCCAATTCATCAGGCGATCTGATCTCGCCGCAAAGAGCGCTAATGGCAGCAGTCGAAGGAGAACAGAGATAATACTCGGCACCGACACCCATTCTGTTCCTGAAATTCCGGTTCGCTGTGGAAAGACCCACCTCGCCTTCACCAAGAACACCCATGTGTGCCCCCAGACAAGGACCACATCCCGGCGGACAGATAACACAACCCGCCTCGAGAATATCGGCCAGAACACCTGTCGATAGAGCTTTTGCGTACGCATCCTTCGAAGCAGGCGTGACGATCGTCCTGACGGCGACTTTTTTCCCCCTGACAATATCAGCGAACCGTTTGAGATCCTCAAACCGTCCGTTTGTGCAGGTACCCACAAATACTTGATCAATCGGGGTCCCGGAATACTCTGTAACCGGTACGGCGTTATCGACCCGGTGAGGAACGGCAAGCAGCGGTTCGATATCGTCGAGGTCGAGGTGGATCTCGGATTCATAGCTGCAGTCTTCGGGTTTCTGCAGAGAAATTGTTTTCTCATCCGCCCCGTAGGTCATCAGATGTTCGCGGGTCAATTCATCCGCATAAAACAAACCGGCCTTCGCCCCGGTCTCGACAGCCATGTTAGACAACGTCAGCCTTCCTTCGACCGGCATGCCGGCGGCCCCGTCACCGATAAATTCCAGAGCTTTGTAGGTCCCCCCGTCCATGCCAATCGCCTTTACATAAGATAGTGCAATATCCTTAGACTCGGCATGGCCGGAAAGTTTGCCGGAGAGCACAACACCGATAGATTCGGGAACTCTAAACCAGGTTCCGCCGGTCGCCCAGATTCCCGCCATATCGGTTGCTCCGACACCGGTTGAAAATGCGCCGAGTGCCCCAAGCGTACATGAATGTGAATCGGCTCCTACAACGATCTCGCCAGGAAGACAGACTCCTTCGCTCATTATCTGATGGCAGATCCCGCAGCCAACCTCGTGAAAATGCATTCCGTTCTCTCGGGAAAACGTGCGAAGATCTCCCTGAAGATTGGCAGTGACCGAGTTGTTCGCCGGCGAGATGTGATCATATATTATAGATAATTTTTCAGGATTGATAACGGACTTGCCTGGTATCCGGAAATTTTCGAATGCGACCAATGCCTGAGCACCGGTTCCGTCATGAGCAAACGCACGATCGACCATCCGGTCGACATACGTTCCTTCGGCCGACCCGAGGATCCGTTCGGAAAGTGTATCTGTCATATTCATCCCGTCCTGGCTTTATCCGAGCCCGACGTCTTTTTTAATTCAGTCTCCTGTCTGGCCTCGGAAATTACCGAGAGAAGAACATCCTGAGTGATGCTCTGCTTTGTCTCGCTGATCGATTTGATCCGCTCCAAAATAATATCGATCTCACTTGGGACCGGACTGTATCCAAGGGTCGTCAGAATATACTCAAGTCCTTTTCTCCCAGTATGTTTGCCGAGAATGAACTTCTGCTCAGCCCCGACCATCTCGGGCGGATAATACTCGTAGGTATTTCTATCCTGAATCAAAGCCGCGATGTGTATCCCGCTCTCATGACAGAAGGCATGCTCGCCCACAACCGGTTTTGTCTTTGCAATTTTGATACCAGAATAGGTTTCAACAGTCCTGGAAAGAATCTGAAGAGCAGACAGATCATACCGGTCGACGCCCCCCTGCATTCTGAGTGCGACGAGAACCTCTTCAAGGGAAGCGTTTCCGCACCGCTCGCCGATACCGTTTACGGTCGTGTGAAGCTGGAATGCTCCTGCCTGGGCTGCAGTAAACGTGTTGGCACTGGCAAAACCCATGTCATTATGACAGTGAACACACAGAGGATTTTTCAGCCCGGCATTCAGATCAAGCACGGTCTCGTACATGGAAAGAGGCGTCATGCAGCCGACCGTATCGGCATAACTGCTGTAGGAAGCTCCCCGTTCAGCTCCTTTCGCATACATCTCTTTCAAAAATCCGATGTCGGTCCTCGATGCATCCTCGGCGGAGAATCTGACCTTTATCCCGTGATCGAGAGCATAATCCAGCATGCCAAGAGCAAGATCGAGCATCTCTTCCCGGGTCTTCTTGTATTTTATACGGAGATGCAGATCCGATGTCGCGAAAAACAGACTGACAAGATCGACACCGCAGTCTATCGCTGCGTCGATATCACTTTGAACACAGCGAGACAAACAGCATATCTCAGACGGCAGATCCATCTCGACGATGGACCGCACGCTGCGCTTTTCGTACTCGGATACGCTGGGAAATCCTGCTTCGATGATATCGATCCCGATATCGGAGAGGCGCTGGGCAATATCCTGTTTTTCTTCGCAGGTGAAAGACACCCCAGGTGTCTGTTCACCATCCCTGAGCGTTACATCGCATATTTCAACATTCAATGATTTCATGATTTTCTCCAGAGGGGCACTCCCCTTCGACGACCAGAACTCTCAGGCCGGTATTTTCAGCAACTTCTTTATCAATCAGCTCTTCAAGACGAGGATCAGCGGCCGAAATGACGGTGAGTGTAAACCGGGCCAGATAAGGCAGAATATCCGGGCAGTCCTGACCGCCGGTCATGCCAAGTTTTCTGTTTTTCAAAATAATACAGAGCAAAGAGCAGTGCTTTTCGTACATATCGATGAGGGCATTCAGCCCCGAGTGCAAAACCGCATAATCACCCATGAGGGCGACCTTCGTGCTTTTTGCAGCAACCGCCGGCGAAGATCCGAGCCCGTAATTCGCAAGAGAGAAGGAAAACGGCGGATTTTTTGATAGAAGCGAACATCCGGTATCGCAGATCGCAGCAGTATTATTCTGTGAAAGCGTGTTTTTCAGGATGGAAAACAGCGGTTTGTATGGGCAGGTTCTGCAGACCGTCCGATAATGACCGCGGGAAGCGAACGTCTCGGGAACGATCTTCTGCCGGTTCTGATCATGTTTCATAACGGCGGTGATGTTCTCTGCATACGCGCATTTTCCTTTCATCGTCAGATCATCCGGGAATACTATCCCGGATCCGTCTCTTCGTTCAGGAAGGGAAACATCCGAAGCTTCGGCATCCAAAACAGGCGGAGTGACACGAATGATCGCGACCCTCGAGTAGGTTTCCGAACGCTTCATGGCCTCCTCGACCGAAAAGCAGAGGTCATCAGCTGTTGGTTCAAGGACCGGAACCGAAGCAACATCCCCGTACTTTCGTGAATCCTGCCGGGTCTGGGATCCGCGAACCTCGGTATCGTCTCCAGCAATGATCACGACACCTGCCTTAAGCCCCTGATAGGTCGCTGAGACCAGCGGATCGGAAAGGGTGTTCAGTCCAGCGTTCTTGACGATGACCACAGCTCTCTTCCCGGAAAGCGACATCCCGAGAGCATACGCAAGAGCGATCTTTTCATTAATCGTGTACTCCGCTCCGCATTTTTCCGCAAGATCCGTGACCGGATAACCCGGGACCGCGTAACAAGCATCAGCTGCGTGTAAAACAGCGGAGGCAAATCCATCTTCCGTCTTCATGCCGTCACCTTCCCCGCATGCAAATCTGTCATCGGAGTGAGATCGCAGCCCATACATTTTGCGCACATGGTTTTGGCTTCTGACGGATCAAGTCCGAACCGCGGAAGTTCACTCTGCAGGAATTCGGCAATGCCGAGAATATCCGCCGCAGATGGACGGGAATAATCGGAAAGCTCTGCCGACGGAGTCAACGGCCGGATGATCGGAATGATCCCGTTTTCGAGACACTGCGTGATGCATGCTTTCATCTCGGCTTTTGACTCGCCCAGACCCAGAATGATGTTGGTATACACGCAGTTTTTTCCAAACACGCCAACGGCTTCCTTGAGGGCGGCCCATACCTCCTCCCAGTCAAGTCCGGGACACATCTCGGCAAATAATTTCTCAGTCGCAGTCTCAAGATTGAACTTCACCTCGGAGACTCCAAGCTCGAAGAGTCTTTTGGAAAGCCCGGGAGTCGGATACACCGAAACGCCGATCGGCAAACCGAAGGATCTCACCCTTTCCAGAATGGTAAAGAGGCGTTCGTCCTCCTCCGTCATCGTCCCGATAACACCGCTCGTAAGAGAGATGCATGCGATCGTATCCCGGGAACAGGCATCCGTGATAAGAGAAACGATTTCATCCGGCGTTTTTATGTGTTTATTCAGGTTTGGAACAGTACAATACCGGCATGAAAAGATGCAGCCTTCATTGATCGTGATATACGCCTGTTTTGGACAGTGACAGCCGGTTTTTTCCACAAACCCTTCAACAAAAACCGGACCTTCCGGTCCATCGGACGTAAGAACCGCAGAGTCCCCATAGTTTTCGATATGAACAGGGCTCATCTCATCCAGCGTCAGCCGTATTCTGGAAATACCGTCGGAGAAAAACACCGATACGCCTTTTCCGGCGCCCGGACCAGCGGTGGACGAGAGCGAAGCTGGAAGGGGAACGCCGGTAGCTTTTGCCGAACCGACGGCTAAAAGCAGGTGTTTGATTCGGCCAAGATCATTCGTATCTGAAGTCTTCGAGACGCTGATCATATCAAAAGAGCCTCAGCATAATTCGTGTAGAAAGGGACCGCCGCCGCTGCTCCGATGATACCCCGCCCTTCGATCCGTACATCCAGATGACGGCGAACAGCCGCAAAATCATTCAAGCTCACCTCACCGGCTTTGACTTTTCGTGCATACGGCATGATCGCAGACGGGTCGAAACCGATGTAGGCACAAAGACCGGTCTCGTCGGAAAGCGTGTAGCGTCTGACCAGAGCTTCGAACCGGTCGATGAGTTTCTCAGGTTCCGTCGTGGCAAATTCGCAGGCGAGAGCGACACAGTTTTTGGTCCGATAGGGAACCGGATAAAGCTGGGTTATCGTGTGGGAGAGATAACGGGAGCTGGATGTTTCAACAGCCTTCGATATATTGTGGGCAAGCGTCCAGGTCGCTCCCTCCTCCGGAGTGTCGGTATCATCCAGACCGATGATGACCCGGGTATATCTCGGCAGATAAATGGTCGAGCCGGCAACCTTCCCCCCGCCGCATACATCGCTTCTGTGATGCAGAACCCCGCCGGCAGTCGCCCGGCATATACTTGCCCCGACACCACCGCCGCCTAGACCAAGATACGAGACAGATATCTCCGAATCGGTTACTCCCACGCCGCATATCCCGGCAGGAAAGTAGGAGCCTTCAAGCTGCAGACTGACATCGCCGGTCTCAAGGAGAAAACGCTGGGTGTTGGAAACGATGCGGGAACTTTTGACGAGCGGACTTTTCGCATAATGATTTTTCACCCACATCGCCCCGCCCATACAGTCAAACCTCTCAATAAGTTCAACTGTTTTGCCGTCTTCTGATGCGAGTGCAAGGATCTCCGGGTAAGATATAGAATATGGATTATCTATCATACAGGGTTCTTCGGTCATAGTAGTCAGCCTGGTTGTTACCGATATTTTCGCAAACGAAAATTTCGTTGACAAATATGTGTGAGTGACCGGATATAAGGATTTGTGTTGAGCCTGGAAAATCACGGCTGGATAAAATACTAATCCTCCAAAGCCCAATTTACTATAAATCATGTGGGACTCTTTAAAAGAACAGATACAGGAAATCGGCTGTGTGAAAATGACCGGGGCGGATGCTTCAGCCTACATAAACAATAATGAAGTCATCTTTGTCTACGAAGGGAACAAACTCGCAATCAAAACGGCTCCGGAATCGCCGATCACCATCCGCCATATCGGCGGCGGGACAGTCAAACTCACCTACAAATTCATCGAAGTACTGGCAAAAATAGAAAGACTTGAATAATGATATTCCCAAAAGAGTGTAAATTCGTCGGCAATGCCGCCACATCACCGCTCGGCGACAAAGTGTATTTCCTCACAGAATATCTGATCCACCCGACACCGGACGGGATTGAGGTCCTGAAAATACAGCCGAAAGACGGTATTGGACTCATGCGGGATATCGAATCGGTAGAACTCGTCGCAGGACCAAAGGACACTTTTGTCTGGAATAAAGAGGTAAATACCCATGACCGGGCAGGCCTGGTCAGAAAAGCGCTTTCGACAAAGAAAAGATGCACCGTCTTTGGAAAAGAGGACGATCACATGACATTCGTGTGTGATCCCGACCTTTCGACGTTTGAAACGGTCCATGTCTTCGACATCACGCCGCCGAATCCCTCGCTCGTCGATACGCTCGCAGGACTTGAATCACTCGGCTTTTTCGAAACCGCAAACGTCGTCTTCGATCACCACATCAGAGACATCAGTAAACTCGACACGGAGGTCTATCCCTGTAGGGCCGGCGGATTTCCGCATACACTGGACCGGGACATCCCGCCAAAAGGGTCAAGGATAGCCTGCTGCCGGACCGGCAGACAGATCTGTCACGAGAATTACGGGTACGACTTCGAGTTCGAAGACATATGCCCGATCACCCAGTTAAACAGAGAGCCGTTCATCGCAAGATGCTGTCGGGCAGAAAACAGCGGGATAGGCATGTACAACGGATACTTCGGTGCAGTGGTCCACTGGGGAGCGAACCCGAAAACCATTGCCGATGCACTTTTTGCAATGATAAAAGAATGGAGAGAACGAAATGATTAAACTTGGATTCCACGTATCGATCGCCGGCTCCTTACCTCTGGCCGTGTCGCGAGCTCAAGAGGCTGGATGCGACACCTTCCAGATATTTACGCGGAGTCCGCGGATCTGGGCCGCCAAACCCATCGAACCCGCTGTCGCGAAAGCGTTCATCGATGCATTAAAGGTCTCGGGAATAGGACAAGTCATTGATCACATGCCCTATCTTCCAAATCCGGCTGCAGAAAAACCCGAAATATATGCAAGATCCATCTTCACGATGACCGAAGAACTTGACCGCTGCGATCAGTTGAAGATCCCCTATCTCGTGACGCATCTGGGTCATCACGGAAAAGAAGACGAACATAAAAAAGGTCAGGAGAAAGTTATCGCGGCGATCGGTCAGACACTGGACGAATCCAAAGGCGAGACCATGATCCTGCTTGAAAACACCGCAAACGAAAAAAATACCGTAGGCGGAACCTTCACGGACATCGGTGTGATCTCAGACGCCCTGTCAAATGAACGAAGGGTCGGGTTTTGTTTTGACACCTGCCACGCAGCAGCTGCCGGCTATGATCTGAAAGGTCACGGGGCTGAGACCGTATTTCGCTGGTTCAACGATGAGGCAGGAAGCCTCGCACGGCTCAAAGTCATCCATCTCAACGATATGAAAGGCGGGGTCGGTTCCCACCTGGACAGACATGAACATCTGGGGCTCGGTTACCTAGGGGATGAAACCATTCATGACGTCCTGACGTTTCCAAAGATCTCGCACTGCGCTTTCATTATGGAAACGCCGTCAGACGAAATCAGAACTGATAAAGACAATTTGGCCGTCGCCCGAAGACTGGCCGTGTAATTTCATTACTAACAGATGCGCAAAAATCAGGGAAGAGGGTGAAAGCCCAGTGCCGAAACGAGTTCGTCGACGCTCGAGACAACCTCGGCCTCCATCTCGAGCATGAGATTCACCCGTTCATTCCCGCTGAACTTCCGGAAATCCGTCCTGAGAGCTATCACCCGTTTTCCGGATGCAAATGCATATCCCATTTCCCAGGCGGTACCAGAATCCGCATCCGATCCATCGATGATGCCGACAACGATATCCGTTTTTTTCAGTTCAGCTAGATTTTTTGCATAGATCGTTTGTTCACGGGATCCATCTCTGCCGTCTTCGGTATCATCGGCCTCCTGGGGGAGATACACTGAAAAGAAATTCTTTCGAAGAACTTCGGCGAGGTACGTATTGTACCGGCGTTCGCTCTCGGAAAAAAGCGGTGAGGCCAGATATATCCGGTATTTCGCAAAAACACGAGCGTCAACCGCGCATAGCCCGGAGAATCTTTTCAGGAAAACACCGGGGCCAGAAGACTTCACATTCGTTAGATACGTAGTAGTTACCCCGCAGGTCGGAGACGAGTTAACCCCAAGAATACAAAGGGGTTCGCCTTTCGTCGAAATCCGTTCCCGCACTTCCTTTTCTAACCGGTCGAGAAGAGCCGAAAACTCAGGAGTATCAAGCCTTTCGGCAAACGAACCGGGAGGACGGAGAGTTCCAAGATACAGCGTCTCCGGACACGGCAGCGGAACAATCTCGATACCAAACTCCCCGCACCTTTATCTGCATTTTATGAAAACCTCACGGTCTTCGTCGGTTGTAATGCCGTCTGCACGAAGATTTTCATGCAAAATGCATGGTGAAGCGAGGATAAACATGAGTATACTATTTGTATCAGGAAGACATAAATAAAGATCATGGGCATTTTGATCTCACTCCTTGCATACCGCGACAACTCCTGTGATCCAAAAAAATGTACAGTCAAAAAACTGGAAAAATTTGGAATGATCAATGTCGTAAATAAAATCACTCATGTCCCAAAAACCACGCTTCTTCTTGACCCTACCGCCGAATACGTAATTTCCCCCCCGGATAGAAAATGGGTCACTTCCATTACGGCACTGGACTGCTCATGGGTCGTTCTTGACACAACCAACCTCAATCCATGGAAAAACCGGAGGGCTCTGCCGTTTCTCGTTGCCGCAAACCCGGTAAACTTTGGAAAACCCTTCACTCTGACCTCGGTCGAGGCGATAGCAGCAACTCTCGTGATTCTCGGAGAGCAGGATCAGGCCGTACGTATTCTGGAAAAATTCAACTGGGGTCTGAACTTTCTTAAACTCAACGAAGAGCCGCTGGAAGAGTATGCCAATGCAAAAAACAGCGAAGAAGTACTCAAAATACAGAGCGAATATATCGGATAATCACCCTCAAACCAATATTTATACCTTAACAAAACAGATGAATACCTACTATGGGAGAGGTGCTCATTTTAATAGGTTGTCCCCAGATCCCTGTACAGTCCCCGCTTGTTCTGTACATCGCAGATTTTCTGCAGGATGCTGGGCATCACCCGATCGTTGCGGCGAATCCGTCAGCTAAGCAGCTCATTAAAACCAGCGATCCGAAAAGTCACTATGTTTCAGAATACAAAGACGTCGAGAAGGCCATCGGAGAACTGGCCGACGGAACGATTGAGTATCCGCTGATCATTTCCCTGATACACAATGATGCAGGACTCACCTACACGGCGACAACGTCGGCGGTAGCCCCGAAAGCTCTGCTCGTTTCGGTGCTTTTTGGAGAACATGCATACGATCTCGCTGAAGAGATCGAATATCCAACTGAAAAAGTCGTGGCTCCGGTGACGCACAACACCCGGCCCCTTCTCATAAAATTAGACGAGGTACTCGAATGGGCTGTCTTGAAAATATGAACTACGAGATTCTGGCAAAGAACTGCAGTTTCAATGAAGCACGAGAGATCATTAAATCAAAAAGTACGGAAAATTACGAAGTCCCTCCCGGATTCAAACTACTGGATAAAGCACTCATCGGCATCCCGCCGCTTATCGTCGGCATCGCCAATGAAAAACTCGTTTATGCCTACACGAAACCCTGTCACGGTACATTCGTCGTCGTGGTCGAGGATCCGGAAGGCGTCGAACATGTCCGCCGAAACGGAAAACCTGTCTTTTAATGACTGATCCTCTCCTCTCATCACTGGTCATCGCGGTCGGTCTTGCGATGGATTCGTTTTCCGTATCGCTCGCCGGCGGTGCAGCGCTCAAATAGAATATCGTAAAAACAGCGGTGACTGCCGGGCTGTTTTTCGGATTTTTCCAGTTTGCGATGCCGCTTATCGGATGGGCAATCTGGGTCCCCATCACGCAGATGATCGATCCGTTCGGCTACTGGATAGTTGTCGGTCTGTTCTTCTTAATCGGCGGAAAAATGATCTGGGAAAGTTTTTCCGGGAGCGAAGAGGGCATCAGTCTTATAGGGCAGAAAGTGCTGCTGCTTTTAGCCGTTGCAACGAGCATAGATGCCCTCGCCGTCGGAATGAGTTTTGCTTTAATCGGAGAGGCGATCCTTCTCCTGGCAGTGATCATCGGCGCGGTCGCCTTTGTATTTTCATTTTTCGGGGTCCTCGCGGGTCACAAACTCAGCAGTATTCTTGGGAACAAAATGCAGATTTTCGGAGGAGTGATCCTCGTTTTGATTGGCATCAAATTTTTACTTGAATACAGTCTCTGAATCAGACGAGCCCTAAAAGTTCGGCGATCCGTTCGGCTGATGCCTGAATCCGTTCGCAGGCACCGTCAAAATCGATCGAGTCGAGTGCCGCCTCTGTTTCCTGATTGGTCACCGGCATTGTGAGAAGCTGGTTCAGAAAATCATCCGGATCGTCCGGAGACAGTTCGTCAAGTGATGGAAGAAAACCAAGATCGAGCAGGGAAGAGGTGTCTGTCGTATTGACGGACGAAAGCGTGTCCATGATATCCTCAGCCTCGCTTTGCGTAACTCCCTCTTTAGTGAAGGTAAAACCAAAGAGCTCCACCTTCATATCGAACTTCTCCGTCACCGATCCATTTGAAAGGAGATTGTCGGTGACCGGCGTAACGTAAATATGACCGACCGTTTCATTTCCCATGACGATGTCGGTCGTCTGTGTCCCGAGACTGATACAGCCGGCACTAAGAACGAGCAAAACTGTCAGCAGAAGAACAGCCGGAATGTATTTCATTGGAAGAGCATTAGCGGCACGAACAGAAAAACCTTGTCTCGCCGGCGTTAGACGTATTTGTAATAAACGTCAACATATGAGACATGCTTGAAATCCTCAAAGAATCCCTTCTGACATGTCCCATGGTCAAACGGGAAAAAGACGGGGTGGTCTATAATTACTTCATCAATCCGCTTACAGACGGCATTCCGGAAGTCACGGCGGAACTTCTGCGTGATGTGACGGCGGCGATGATGGCATCCCTCAATCTGAAAAATGTCGATAAGATCGTGGTGTCCGAGGCAATGGGGATCCATATAGGGACTGCGCTAACTCTTGCGACAGGCATTCCCTTTGTTGTTATCAGAAAACGGGAATACCGTCTGCCGGGTGAAGTCGTCATCGGTCAGGAGACCGGATACTCCAAAGGAACCCTCTATATGAACTGTGTACATAAAGGCGACAGAGTCGTGATCATTGACGATGTCATCAGCACCGGCGGAACGATCAAAGGGATCCTTCCTGCTCTGAAAATTGCCGGTGCGGAACTTGTGGATATTCTGTTTGTTGTAAACAGAGGATCCCCCGACATCGGCATTCCCTACAAAACGCTTGTCAAGATCGATGTTGACGAAAACGGTGTGAAGATCATTGATTCAGCTTTCTGAAGTTATTACCCAGCTGAAAAGCCGAAATGCAAAACGGGTCGCCGTCCAGCTTCCCGAAGGGCTGAAACGAAACGCAGCGGAAATCTCGGCAACGCTGAAAAACGAGGGATTTGAGGTCCTCGTCAGCGGAGATGCCTGCTGGGGAGCCTGCGATCTGAGTCTGGACGCTTTAGAGTGGGCGGATGTTCTCGTTCATGTCGGGCACACGCCGGTGACCCCGGAGAAAAACGTTATCTATCTCCCGTTCCAGCAGGACATTTATCTGGAAATTCTGGAGTCAGCCGTGCCTCAACTCAAAAAATATGAGTCAGTCGGGATCACCACGACGATCCAGCACGCTCATCAGACAAAGGAAATCTGCACGTGGCTGAATGAACGCGGAGTGAACGGCGTAATCGGGGCTGGATCCTCGCGAACCCCTCTCGAGGGGCAGGTTCTTGGATGTACCTATGCTTCGGCAAAGAATGCAAACGCCGAAGCATATCTGTTCATCGGGACCGGGTTTTTCCATGCAATCGGCGTATCGCTCGCCACGAAAAAACCGACCTTTGCGCTCGACCCGTTCGCCGACGGAATCCTGCAGGAGGTTTCTGCCGACCGTCTCTTGCGAAAACGGTTTGCCCAGATCGAAAAGGCAAAGCAGGCAAAAACATTCGGGATCCTGCTCTCTTCCAAGTCGGGTCAGGCACGCCGTGAACTGGCCGAACAGCTTGCCGCCTTGAACGAAAATGCCACGGTTATTCAGATTCGTGAAATTTCCGAGATGCAGCTGAGAAATCTCGGATTTGATGCCTATGTGAATACGGCATGCCCGAGACTTGCACTGGACGACCAGAGCCGGTTTCCGATGCCGGTTCTCTCGCCTTGCGAATTTGAGATCGTTCTTGGAAAACGCAGCTGGGACGATTACGTCATCGATGAAATATTACCATGAAACTCAGACAACTTGAGATGTGCCTGCAGAAGGTACAGGGATTTCACTCACCGGTTGCCGATCTTGAACAATACATGACACCGGCCACGGTCGCTGCGAGGCTTCTGCACGAAGCAGCCCTTGCAGGAGATATCGAAGGGATGACGGTCGCTGACCTTGGCTGCGGAACAGGAATGCTTTCGATAGGGGCAGCACCCCTTGGAGCAACGGTCATTGGTGTCGATATAGATGAAGCTGCCCTGAAAATTGCCCGAAAGAATGCCGAAGCGTTCGGCGTCGATATCGAATGGCTGCGGATGCGTATCGATGAAAATGCCGAACCGCTTTCCGCAGACACGGTCCTGATGAATCCCCCGTTCGGGGCGCAGAAAGAGCATGCTGACCGGCCGTTTATCGACTTCGCTCTCCTGACGGCGCCTGTCTGCTACGGGATCTTCAACAAAGGAAGCATACCGTTTCTCGAAGCATATACAAAAAATACAGCCGTCATCACCTCAAAAACGGCAGCTCTGCTGAATATTCCAAAACAATTCGCATTCCACACAAAAGAACATCTGGAGATCCCGGTTGAGATCATCCGGCTGGAGAGAATATCATGAACGACCTTACAAAACGCATTGCCGGTCTTGCCGCAGGTCACGGGGCAGCAGACTTTTACATCCCCGTGGTTCCGGCGATCCTGCCGGCACTGATTCCACTATTTACCGAGCAGGGAATCACCTCCTATGCAATGGCGGGATGTCTGTTTACTCTCGTCACGCTGACCATGGTACTATTCCAGCCGCTGACCGGCTGGATGATCGATAAGGGACGCTGGGTCCCGGGCATATCCTGGTGTATTCTTGTAACCGGCCTGGCCGTCGCTGTATTCGGATTTACCCAGAATTACTGGGTGCTTTTGGTCATGGCAGTTTTTGCGGGAGCCGGAAACTCCATGTTCCACCCGAATGCCTATCAGCAGATCCATCAGTTTACCACCCCGACAAACCGCGGAACGTTCCTTTCCCTATTCTCGGTCGGTGGATCGTTTGGCTACGGAGCAGCACCTCTCGTTACCGGAGCATTATTTGCGTGGGGAGGATTTCCGGCACTCATCTGGCTGGTGATTCCTGCAGTCGTAGTTGCTGTTTTGCTGAGAAAACACCAGCAGAAACCGACGTTCCTTCCGCCGAAAACCGTTGAGACGGAGACGGTAAAACCCAAATGGAGAAATGCAGCTGTGGTTCTTGGAATAAGTTCGCTTCGAACCTGGGTTTATTACGGATTCCTTGCCTTTGCCGCCGTATATCTGACGAAGTATGCAGGCGTCGATTACCTTCTGGCAACCGGTGTTGTCAGCTGCATGATCTTTGCAGGTATGTTCGGCACACTCATTGCCGGACCTCTCTCCGACAAGATCGGAAGAAAGGAGGTCATGTTCACCGCCTACATAGGGGCGACGACTGCCTATTTCGGAATATTTCTCCTTTCAGGTGTTGGATCGGTTATCTCTCTAGGAATAGCCGGATTTTTCATGATGGCAACTGCCTCTGTAGAGATCGCGACGGTTCAGGAACTTATGCCGGGAAGTGTCGGTCTTGCATCCGGAATCATGATCGGCATTCCTCAGGGGCTGGCTGCCGTGGCAATAATGGTGATCGGGATTATGGCGGACGCAATCGGTATGCCGACAGCACTTTTTTCCCAGGTATGGCTGATGGTTGCCGCGATCGTTCTCTGCATTGCTTTTCCCTATCCGCTGAAACTGCTTAAACACACCCGGAAAACTGCCGAATAATCCTGCTGAGAAAATCACACACCCTAATTATTACAGAACAACGGCATATCTTGCTCCATTATCCCTGCTGCCGTATGTGTCAACCCGCAAACGCTATTTACCACCATGCCCAATTCATATAATATGGAATTCAACGGTGTAATTCTTGAAGACACATATGCAGAAGGCTTCCCGGTGTGGGCTGCCCGTGTAATCATTACTGCAGTAACGAAAGAGTGGGCATACAAAGCAGCAACCGAAGCAACCGGTTTTGCAACCTCCACCATCGGATGTCCCTGCGAAGCAGGAATCGAACGGTTCGTTCCAGCATCAGAGCCCCCAGACAACCGCCCGGGATACGCAATCATGCTCTGCTGCGGTAAGAAAGCACTCAAAGAGCAGGTTCTCGAGCGCATTCCCGAGTGTGTTTTAACTGCACCCACAACCGCAGTTTTCAATGGAAAAGCAGGTTCGGAAGAGATCATCCCGGTCAAACTCCACTTCTTCGGTGACGGATACGAATCCAAGGTCGTCGTCGGCGGAATCAACTGCTGGTCTATCCCAATCATGGGCGGCAACTTTATTGTTGAAGAAGAAGTCGGCGCAGTCAAAGGCGTTGCCGGCGGTAACTTCCTGATCATGGGAGACTCCCAGATGTCAGCACTCATCGCAGCAGAAGCAGCAGTCGATGCAATCAGCTGTGTTCCCGGAACAATCACCCCGTTCCCCGGCGGAGTTGTATCCTCAGGATCCAAAGTAGGTTCCCTGAAATACAAGTTCATGGGCGCATCCACCAACGAAAAGTTCTGCCCCACGATCCGCGAGAAGGTCCCGGAAACCGAGATCCCCGAAGGCGTCAAGGCAGTCTACGAGATCGTCATCGACGGTGTCTCCGAAGCAGCAGTCAACGAAGCAATGAAAGCCGGAGTTCAGGCAGCATGCAGAGTTCCGGGTGTCGTCAAGATCACCGCAGGAAACTACGGCGGAAACCTCGGTCCCTTCAAGTTCCACTTAAAGGACTGCATCTAACTTTTTTTTTACGTATTTTCTTTTTCAACTGACGCAACTTCTTCAGAACCCGCAGTATTCTCCAAAGAACACTGAAGAATCGTCTTTTAATTGATTTGCAAAAAAGGAAGAGCCTCAAAAATTGAGGGGTCTTGAAACCGGAATGTTTACCGGCGTCTTAAAGCCATCACAATTCCGCAAACGCCAAATCCGGCAAGTATGCAGAGGAACGGGGCGGGAGTGGAGGTCGGTGTTGGAACAACCTTCTGAGACATCATAACGGTTCTCTCGACGGTCTGACCGGCCGAGAAGGAAATGGACTGGGACCAGTCATCATATCCTGTGTTCTGGAGAAGTATGGTGTGAGTGCCGGCTGAAATGTCGTTTAAATTCACCGGGGTAACTCCTCTGAACACATTGTCCACATACACATCAGCACCTGACGGATCTGATGAAATCTGAAGAGTTGCAGTCGTAATTACCGGAGTAACCGGGACGAGTGTCGCAGAAATCGGTCTGGTCTCGCCTGAACTCAATATGAATGACGTTGAGTAGGGGTTGTAGTTATCAAGAGTGAAGAGGAGCGTGTGGGACGTTCCTGGCGTAAACGGACCGGGATTCAGATAGTTCGGGTTGGATGCCGTGGAGTACTGGGTGTTTCCAACATAACTTCCGTCAATATATATGGCAGCACCGGACGGATAGGAAGCGATCTGGACATAGGCATTCGCACTCGGCTGGAGATTTGCCGAAACCGATGTTGTCATACCGGTGTTGACGGTCGCTGTGGTCGAATAAGAGGTGTACCCAGATTTCTTTACCGTGACCTGATAGGTTCCCGGGTTCAGACCGATCGTGAATGGGGTATCACCTTTGTAAACACCATTGATGTAAACATCCGCATTTGACGGGCTGGAGGAGACGGAAAGATAACCGTATGTCACGGACGGATCCTGGGTTGCGGAGACCGACGTGGTTTGACCCGCGTTTACCGTTGTCGAACCGGACCATGAGTTATATCCTGACATCACCATATTTTAATACTGTGTTGACCGGCTGCAAGAGTAACCGTGAGCGGACTGACTCCTTTGTATACTCCATCGATGTAGACAATTGCACCCGAAGGACTTGAAGAGACGGAAAGATAACCGTTGGTCGGGATCGGAACCAATACGGCATTGACCGTGACATAATCGCCTACCGTAAAGACAGTGCCTGCATCATAATGATAATCATAATACCCGGGTTTCGACACGGTAATGTAGTGATCTACCGGGGTACCGGTCGTGTAGACAATAAAAGTGCCTGGCATAGTAATGGATTTTCCGGTGCCGGAATCGGTTGCTGTTGCTCCAGATGGAGAAGACGTTACATAAATTGCGGCCGTATCCGAACCCACTTCTATTGCCAAAGCAGGAAGACAAAGTAAGTAAATGGCAGCCAATAATACTAATACAGTAAGAATAGACTGGTTCATAGATAATACAACGGAGTGATTACTAAAAAATCTTTGGTTAGAGGTGTGTATTTGGGGAACAAATACGCAGAAGTGCATCATACCCGGTCATTCCGATACAAACCCCCGATGTTTCAGCAGATTCGGTCAGCTCCGTGATCTTGCCTGCAAGAAGCTCTTCGAGCGTGGACACACCCGTGATCCTGACAGCAGCTATCCTAAGTTTGTTAAAGGTCCGCATATCGAAAAATCCGCATCCGAGAAAAACACCCGGATCCGTAATGAATATCAGATTCGACGGAGGCATCGGCAGACAGAATCCTTCGATTGTAACCCCGTTTACGGTTCCAAATGCATGTCCCGGACGATCATACTGTAGGTCCATGCATATGTATGTGTAATCACAACACTAAAACAATTTCAGCGATAAGAGAATCATATGATTCGCGAGATACGAAAATACGGAGACCCGGTCCTCTATCTTCACGCAGAAACGGTTGAAAAAATCGGCGCACCGGGATTAGAGGTCCTGACGGATATGTGGGACACCATGATCCACAGCAAATGCATTGGTCTATCAGCACCTCAGATAGGGGTATCGAAACGACTCTTCATTGTAAACGCCGGCGGTGTAACCATCAAAGGGGCAAACCCGGAAGTACTTAAAGAAGGGGCACTCGTTGAAGAAATGGAGGGTAGTCCATGTATTCCGGGAGTCCAGCGGCCGGTCCGCAGGCCGGGAAAGATCACCTGCAGATATCTCGATATTTCCGGTGAGACGGTCGAGACCGAACTCAAAGGAGTAGCGGCCCGGGCTTTTCTTCATGAAAAAGACCATCATGAAGGCATACTGTTTCTTGATCATCTAAAACCGATGCAGAAACGCATGATCCTCAAATCGCTTGAAAAATAACGAAAAATATTTTTCCACAAACCAAACCCTGATAACTTCTGAAAAGGAATATCTGATAATGAATCTCATTCCCACACGCGAGGAAATACAGGAAGTTGCTGAGATAATCCGCCCCTCGATCGAGAAAGTGGCAGTAAATAAGGGCTGGGTCCTGAATGAAAACAAAGATGTGACCGATTCTACGATCGAAGGAATTGCCAGAAACAAACTTGTGTATGGAAAACGATTCTGTCCCTGCCGTATCCCGACCGGCGATGACGAGGCTGATAAGAGATATCTCTGTCCGTGCAGGGACGCTGCTGCAGATATTGAGGCGTTCGGTCACTGTCACTGTTACCTCTATTTCAAAAAATAAGAGAATATCTATCAACCCATTTTTTTAACGCGAATCATGATTTAAGGAAGATTGGCTACATCCCTACCCCCTCACCCCCCTCACAAAAAAGAAGAATACCCATTATTCCTTGACGTTTTTTTTTTAATTTACACTCTGTTTTGAATCGTTTTCACCTGATAGATATTATAACAAAATGCAGCCAGCATATTTTTCACTCGTACTCTTTGCAGCGTTGTTACCTTCAC
>NIZU01000014.1 GCA_003315675.1 Methanocorpusculum sp. MCE | reverse complement strand
ACGCAACAAAAGAGAAAACTAGTCCCTGTCAGGCGTCAATTTAAATTGACCAAAATGAAAACTAACCGCTTCACAGAGACACTCAATATTACACCCACTCCCCACATATCTTTTCCGATTGGCCCGCTCCTCCTCAGCGAAAAAATGTTCACCTCCCTTGACCTTGTCTCCCTCTTCTCCCCGCTGAAAAAGAAAGGAATCGACATCTCCACCCTGATCAAAGCCCTCGCCGCCTACAAACTCAGCGACAACTTCAGCATCAAAAGAGCTCATTCCTGGCTCATGCAGCCGGAAACCAGAGAATACTATAATCTCCCTTCGTTCACGGGAAAAACGCTGTATCGTCTTCTGGAAATGCTCGGGCAAAACAGTGCATTCATCATCTCCGGACTCCAGGAGAGAATATTTTCCCGCTGTCAGTTCGAGCACACCGACGTAAATCTCGACTGGACAAGTCTTGTTCTTCACGGCAGTGCTTCACCTTTGGGGAAATACGGCTACAGTCGTGATCATCGACCAGATAAACTGCAGATAACTCTTGGGATCACCGAACTTGCTCACCCGATCAATGTACCGATCGGCGTAACGGTGAAAGCTGGAAATGTGAATGACGTTACCCATTTCCGGTCAACCTTCCTCCAATCCCAGAAAAAACTCACCGAAGGTTCCATGGTTATCTTCGATAAAGGAGCCGGATCAAAACAAAATCTGGAGCTCGTGGAGGTGTGCGGTCATGACTATTTGACCGCAAAGAAACTGAACACCAGTGACGATAAGATCATCAAAACGTTTTGGCAGAGGAAGCCTGTTCAGCTCAATCTTGATGAGCAAACGGAAAAACAGGGTATATATGGTATCAAAATCGTGAAACCTGGCAGTGTAACCTATTTCTATTTCTCGCAGGGGCTCGAGGCGCAGAATCTGGATGCTTTGTCACGGAAAGTGTACCGGCAGTTCATGGAGGCGGAGGTGATTCAGGAGTGTATTTCCCGAAACAAAAAGCTGCCGAAGAAGATTGGGATCTCAAATCCGCTGGTGAAGATTACCTATTCCGTTCAGACAAAGCTCCTGCAGATGTCGGAAGAGGAGGCGCTTGCGTTTCTCCGGGAGAAGCTGAATACTGGAAGAGGGGGATTTTTCGCCCTAACTTCAAGCAGGAATTTGACACTTGCAGAAGCGCTTGAACGCTACCGAAAAAAGGATTCGATTGAGAAGATCTTTCATTCGCTAAAGAATGAGATCGAGATTAAACCACTGAGGGTATGGACGGAAAATAGTATTCGCGGCGCAATTCTGATCGGGTTTCTGGCACAGCTGTTTGTGTCTCTGGTGCGATATGAGGTTCCGGAAGCAAAGCATGTGGCTACAAAATTCATCAAATATTCGCTGATGAATTTGACAGTTACGATGATGAAGGGGAAAGAGAGAGGTCACCGATGTTTGTTTTCCAATTTTGATGCGCTGAATACGGCGATACTCGGGCTAAAATGCGGGGTGGGGTGAGGCTGGATAGGGGGAGAAGAGGCAACGGTCAATGTCAGGAAACAGGCTCCAGCTCATAAAATTAAAATAGGAGTTGCTCCTTATTCTGTAAGTCTTTCACCGAATGCTCTTGCCCGTGCCAGCTGCGCATCAGTGACCTCGTCTGCGTTGTGGAGCCCGCCGAAAAATTTCGGTGACAGAATATCTGCACCGCAGCTGACAAACCCTTTGGTCAGATGTTCAGCTGCAATCGGATAATGCGTTTCGTCGGCAAAACCCTGAGTAATGAGTGCTGCCGCCTTCTTTCCTTTCTTAAGTTTGGAACCGGCAGGACCGAGGAAGGCATACATCCGGTCAACAAAACATTTGCTTTGTCCGGTTATATCTCCGAAATAAATCGGGGATCCAAGCAGGATCACATCCGCATCGTTGAGTTTGGCGTAAAGGTCAGACATTTCGTCCTTTAAGCAGCAGAACTTGGTCTGGTCTTTTTTGCATTCATTACAGCCCAGACATCCTTTGAAGTTCAGCTTTGCAATGTTGATATACTCGACTGCAGCTCCTTTTTCCATCGCAGCTTCGAGAGCTGCTTCGATCAGTTTTTTCGTACTGCTCTTTGGAGCAGCAGACCCGCATAACCCGATGATTTTCATATATCTATACATTATCAGAAGTGCTATAAGGTGTTTCTGTAAGTCTGATTGATGGAAAAAGAATGGTATCACCACCCAAGCATTTCAACTGAAGCGGTTTATATACAAAAATGAAAAGATCATTTTCCAGAGGACTTACGCGGTGCGATCTCAACTGTAAAAAATACCTGATGTAATTATGAGACGTACATCGATTTCGTGTACGGCATTCATTTTGACACTAGAAAAAAACCAACCGCGAATCGGCGCGAATCCCGCAAGCCTTTGGCTTGTTCCCAGAATCGGATTTGCTTATCCTCACTTTCGCAATACAGCTTCGCTGTCTTGCTCATCCCTTATCGTGATCGTTCGGGCAAATCCTGTCGCCGCCCCAGCGGCTCCCATGAGGAAGAGACTCCGCGAGCAGTCCTAAATTTGAAAAATCTTCAGTTACTAATCACCTCGAGATGAGATGGAGAAGGAAATCATCATTGGGATGCGCCGGGGCGCCGACTGGATTTGCCCGAACGGTCCCGATGAAGGGACGAGCCGTTGGGTCGAGCGGATTGACGGCGCAGCCGGCGATCTTAGCTGAGCAAACAGAATGTTTGCGACTAGACCCAACGAGCGAGAGTGAGGATCAACAAATCCGATTCGCCTCGCCCGAAGGGCGGATTCGCGCCGATTCGCGGTTGGTTTTATCTCTTGTATCCACACACAGTAATATCCTTTCCCGAATTGGATTGAAAATAACACCGCGTAACTCCTATTTCAAAATTCTTATCCTGCATCAGTACAATAGTACTATATGAGCTCGTATCTGGAAGATTTCAAAGATTACTTCCGGTTCCACCTGGGTTTGATTCCCGGGATTCTCGTTTGTATCATAGTTGCTCTCGTTTCATATATCCTCACGCGGGGCACTCTTTGGGACGGCGGATTTAGAATTCTTCCTGCAGAATTGTTCGCCGATAATCCGGCGTTTTATTTCCTTTCAAAAGTCGGACCGATTGTTCTTGCCCTCATCATATGCATTTTTATCAATTTACAAAAATTCGAAGCGGGAGGGGCATATGCCGGGAAATATATTCTGCGTGTCGCCATCATCCTGATGGGTGCCAGAGTTACCTATGATGTTTTGATGACCGGATCAGTTGTAGGTCTCATCATTATCCTTGGTGTGCTGGCAGGCGTTCTGGCAGTGGCCATGATTATTGGAAAAGGAATGAAATTTCCGTGGGATGCGTCCGTCCTCACCGGGACGGGAAATGGCATTTGCGGAGTTTCGGCAACGCTTTCGGTAGCTCCGGTAATCAATGCCGACAAGAAACATGTTGATGCAGTGGTCGGCGTCATCAGCCTATTAGGAATCGTTGGCGTATTTGTTATCCCGGCAATCGCATCTTTTCTTTCAATGACGCCCGTGCAGGCAGAGGTCTTTATCGGAGGAACGCTGCATGAAATCGGGAATGTCATCCCGGCGGCAGATCTCTATTACTCGATCACAGGTTCTGACGTTGGGGCGTTGGCGCTTGCTTATAAGATGATCCGGGTTGCTATGCTCGTCGTAGTTGCAACCGTGTTTGGGTGTATTTACTGCAGACGTCAAATGAAACAGGCGAGCGGGTCATGTCCTACGGAAAAAGCCAAAATCCAGGGATTTTTAATCTTGTTCGTTATAATGGCTGCTTTGATGAGTCTGGTGATTTATTTCGTTTATGATCCGGGAAAAGCGATCCAGGCAGTCATCACACATATTTCCGTGACGATCCTGACGATCGCAATGGCGGGTGTTGGCCTGTCGCTTAATCTGAAAGACCCGCTTTCCACCGGCAAAATTCTGCTTCCGTTCGGCATTGCAGTCTGGCTGTTTCAAATCGTAGCCATGTGCATTCTGAACCTCCTGTTCGTATAAAAAGAGAGAGATTCTCACACTATTTTTGTGAGATATTTGTGCGGTATATTTTTCGCACCAGATATGGGCAAGGTATGACGTACTTGGAACACGTAGCCCGGCATCGGGTTTCTCGATCGTATTCTCCAAGTATGCGTTCACGATCTCCTTCTGCCAGGGTTCCGATGCCGAAAGACGACCGTAATAATCCTCCTGCATATCGGAAACGGTAGAATAGAGATGACCGTTCGTCTCGGTTTTCAGGTTGATATTTGCATAGATCCCAAGCTGATTCAACGCATTCCAGAGAACGGCCGCATTCGGGGCACTGTAATACGGTTTTCCGTGCAGGCTCTGCCAGAGATCCTCGAGCCCCCACGACGAGGATTTGGAGGTCAGATACCAGTAGATATGGACGCCTTTCTTTGCGGCACCGTCCATTTTGAGCATGTTTTCCCGGAGATTTCCAAACATGAGCGATCTTGACGCGATCACGTAATCGTGGAGGCCCGCCTCTTTGGGCGTTACATTTTCCCAGCGTTTGCGGATCTCGGAAATTTCCGGGGCCTGCATATGCTGCCGGTATTGTTCCATTGCCTTACCCATGGGAACGGACGGTTCGATTGTGGTGAGCCGGCATCCGGCACAAGCAAGAGGGACGGCGAGCGTTCCGGGTCCGGCGCCGATGTCAAGCACGGTGGTGCCCGGAGGGATGTTCATCGAGGCAATATTATCCTCGATTCGGCCGCCTTTTTTTTATTGAGAAGGTGTTTGACGAATCGATCGACATTTTCCTGGTTCGACCAGAAACTGTCTTCCGTATCGCCAGGGCTGAGTTTTCCTTCAAGGGCAAGGGCATAGGTTTCATCCCAGATCTGGCAGTAGTCGGGTAGTTCCATCATATAGAATATACTTTACATATGCATAATATAAATCACCACCAATTGTCATTTTTAAGAACGTATTTTTGTGAGTCACTTACTTTTTAGAATAAATCACCAATATTCCATATATTTAGCTAATTATGGGGTGCGCGAGGGCGACTCCGGCGCGGAGCCCGACGCGGTGGAGATATCCCATCTACCATAGTCCGTATATGTTTTCGGGAAGTATTAGATTGTGATCATACTCCCAAGCCGCTTCCCTTTAACGTACATCTCATACCTTCCAATCCCTTCCGTTCTGAGTATTCAACGACAGATTCGCTACGCAGAACGTTAACATAAGCCTTGAACATAAGATAGCTCCACCGCGTCGGGCTCCGCGCCGGAGTCGCCCTACCGCACCCCCTTAATTAGAAAAAAGGAGAGAGATGTGGGAGAAGTATATTTGCCAACTGTCAAATTCAGGATAATGGCAAGAATAGAGATCTTGAGATTTTCTAACAACCCGTTTTTTCGACAGAAAATACTTTCTTTTCGTACTTTGAGTAGTATGTATGGGGACTTTCTGTCGGAAAAATGGTTATTAGAAAATCTCAAGCCGGGTAAAAAATAGGAATCCCCTTAAAACGGGAGGATACCTGCTGCAAATTCGTAAATGATGAACAGAATCAGAATTACGGTCGCTATGACAAGACCCCAGATCAGTCTTGTCTTGATCTCCTTTTTGAAAAGATAGGCGATGATACTTACGATAAGATAACATACTGACCAGAGGAGAACGATGAAAATGATCCATCCCAGAACGAAAATATTTGGAAGAACTCCTGAAAAACCCAGCAGTTCTAGTACTGCCGCGATGATAAATACTATCCCGATTACTATTGTGGGCAAATCGAGAAATTTAGCATTGCTTGTTTCTGTCATATACAGACAATAGGGATTATTCTATCTTAAGGATATGGGTGTTATTTTCCCATTTATATTAGATATAATCCCAAATATGCAAACAAAAGATACTTAGCAATTCAGTTAGGTGAACGTTCGTAACGAATAGATTTCCAGCCCATTAAATAACGTGCTGTCATCAATCGTTAATGGAGAAAGTAGTTTCACGACAACATCATCACTTCCGAACTGTTCGAGAATACGCCCGTTTTCACAGCACAACTGCCGGTATTGTTCCATTGCCTCACCCATAGGAACTAACTGTTCGAGGGCGGAGAGCCGGCAGCTGGAAAAACGTATCTCCGAAACGCTAGATTCTAAAAAAAGTTGTGCCTGAATATTCAGGCAAATAATTTGGTAGTATCCTGCTCATCGCCCGTTGTCTGGGTAGCTACCGCCGCAGTGATCACCTGGGTGATCGCGCTGCGGACGATCTCGAGACCCTGCATCAGCGTAGCATCATCGGTCGTTAATGCCGGCATCAGCTTCACAACCGAATCCTCCCTTCCGGAGAGCTCAATGATCAGGCGATTCTCAAAGCACAGATGTCTGATCTGCTGGGCCGTCCCTGCCGGATATGCCCCGCAGTCGATACCCCACATCAGTCCAAGACCACGGAAGGTCAGACCCGGATCGATGAGCGGCAGATTTGCAGCAAGATAATCCTGAACGATCTTGCCTTTCCGCACGGTCTCTTCGATGACATGCTCTTTGAACATGAATTCGAGAGCGGCTTTTCCTGCAACGAATGAAAGCTGGAAGCCTCTAAACGTTCCGTTGTGTTCGCCGGGTGCGAGAACATCATACTCCGGCTTTACCAGAGCGATCGAACACGGCATGCCGATACCGCCGATGGATTTTGCCATGACGACGATATCGGGAACGATACCTCCGCGCTCGAACGAGAAGAAAGCTCCCGTCCTGCCGCATCCTGACTGGATTTCATCCAGAATCAGCAGCATATCATGCTTGTCGCACAGGGCGCGGATGTCTCTGAGCCACTGATCCGAGACGATGTTGATACCGCCTTCTCCCTGGACGGACTCGACAATAATGGCCGCCGGTTTGTCAACACCGCTGTGATCATCGCTTAGGATCATATCGATGTACTCGATCGTGTCCAGATTCTTCATCATCGACGGGTGAGGAACATGCGTTGCATTTCCAAGGGTCACACCGCAGGCTTCCCGTGCGGACCTCTCCGTCGTGAGGGCCAGGGCCCCTAGCGTCATGCCATGGAACCCGCCCATCAATGCCAGCACGTTGGATCTGCCTTTTGCCTTGCGGGCAATTTTTAAGGCAGCTTCAACGGCGTTGGTTCCGGTCGGTCCCGGAAACAGGATCTTGTAATTGAGACCACGCGGGATCAGAATATTTTTCTGCATGAACTGGATGAATTCACCCTTAGCAATGGAATACATATCCAGCCCGTGAACCAATCCATCATTCTGCAGATACTCGATCACTTTCTCTTTAATATAGTCATTATTATGACCGTAATTACAGCTGCCCGCCCCGCAAAGGAAATCGATATACTCGATTCCGTTCTGATCAATCAGTAAAGAGCCTTTAGCTTTTGAGAAAATAACCGGATACTTCCGACAATACGACCGCACGTTACTTTCTAATTCTTCGAATACGGCTGTTTCCATCAAGACGTCATTTGTGTTTTCAAGACCCATAGACCACACTCCTTTTTTTTAGATAGTATGAATGTACAGGAAATCTAGCCACGCACACCGGGCGGCTCTGAGATTACTAAACTTAGTTGCCCCCCCTAGGCTTAAAGGTGTCCCTCGGAAAAGAATGGCTTACGGCCTGATTTATGGACTTTAGGACGATATAAACAGAATTCAAAAAACCCCCTGCATGCCCGGATTTTCCATTCATGACACAGGGGGGGTTGAATAGTTTTCGGTGATCCGGGATAGGGGGGTTTTGCAAAAATTTAGGGGCGCATCCACGCGCACACCGATGAAAAAAATTACAGGGCAGGACGCCAGTCACGAAGTTTTCCGGCCGACGATGATCTCGCCCTGATCGTTGACGCCGATGACCTTCTCACCCGCTTCTCTCAGCCGTTTGATGTAGGCGATCACCTCCTCGGTGAGCTCTTCGCCCGGGCAGATGAAGGGGATGCCCGGCGGATAGGGGATGATCGATGAGGCGCAGATCCTGCCGGCACTGGCAAGCAGCGGAATGCGTTCTCTGTCCTGCGGGACGGGGAACAGCCAGAGTTTTTCTTTGAGAACGGCAGTGACCGAGGCTTGGGCAGGAGAGGCAGAGGCGCCGCCGCAGGATGCGCTGATGTCTTTCAGCGCTTCGATCAGCCGTTTGCTGTCGCCGAGGGTATTGCCGATTCCCGTCATGCACATGAGGATCGGGCCGGTGGTGAGTTCTGCGAAAATCCCGCGTTCCATCAGGAGTTCTTCGAGCCGTGCCCCGTCGATACCGACGGCACTCATATCGAGGTTGATCTTCGTGATGTCCATGCTGATATCCGCATCGGTATCCAGAGGGCTGCCGATGACCCGAAGGCCTTTGACGGCAGGCGCTTCCCGATAGAAGTGCATGATGCTTTCATGCCACTCGGTCATGAGGGTCGTGCCGTGTTCTTTGAGGAGCTCGGCGTTTATGTCGAGGGAACCCATGAGAAGATACGAGGGGCTGGTTGACTCAAGCATCTGGAGTTTGTCTTCCAGTACATAATGATCGACCCGGTCGGAGTTGAGGTCGAGCACAGCACTTTGCGTGAATGAGGCGAGGGTCTTGTGGATCGAGTTGACGACGATGTCGGCTCCCTGCTCCTCGGCGGATTCGGGCATGTCGGTGAAGCCTGCATTACGGAAGAATTTGAGATGGGCGCCGTGTGCCTGATCGACGATGAGAATCTTACCCCTTTTGTGAACGACCTCGGCGATGGCCCGGATGTCGGAGCATATCCCGTAATAGTTGGGAGAAGTGAGGATTACCGCCTCGGCTTCGGGATTTTCGGCCAGACACCGTTCGATCTCGTCTGCGGTGATGCCGCCGGAGATACCGTATTCGTCGATGATTTCCGGGTATGCATAGACCGGCTGGATGTCGGCAAGGACAAGGGAGTTGAAGATCGCCTTATGGGAGTTTCGGGCCATGACCAGTTTTCTGCCTTTGGGAACGGAGGCCATAACAGCGGCAATCACGCCGCAGCTTGTACCGTTGATGAGGAGATACGAGCGTTGTACATCGTAGAGCCGTGCATATCTTTCCTGAGCGTCCTTGAGGATGCCTTCGGTCTGGAAAAGGTTGTCGGCACCGGGTATCTCGGTTATGTCACAGTCCATCATCTTCTGGAGAAAATCGCCGTAACCAAACCGCCGGTAGACGGCGGAGCCTTTGTGCCCGGGCATGTGGAAGGAAACGGTTTTTTTGTCTGCATGTTCCGTCAAAAAGGTTATGATCGATGGTGTACTCATGGTATTCCCTTGTGGGTACAACGTACACCGGCTGCAGAATTATATTTTTTGGGATGCGGGTTGGCGACGAAGTCGACGACCTTAGCCAAGCAAACCGAAGGTTTGCGACCAAGGCTTTGCCTTGCGATAGCGGGTTGGACGCGAGCGAAGCGGAGCGGACGACCTTAACCGAGGTGGGGTGAGCCGAGAGGCTCGCCCTTAGCCGAGCAAACCGAAGGTTTGCGTGTGCGGGTTGCCCCGCAGGGGTGGCCAAAGCCTGAGCAAGTTGATAGACTTGCGATCAAATCGTTAGATTTGCGACTGAGGGGGTTTTGCATGATCCTCAAAGTCCGCAGACCTCTTTGATCAGTGCCGCCGCCTCAATATCCCTCGCCCCTCCGCATTTTCGAACGATGCCCAGATGATACTCGATCAGATCACGCAGCTTTGGATCATGCGGCATCAGATATCTTGTTGCATGAACCGTCGCGTCGATCACAGCATTAAACCCGCGGTTCACCGGCCTCAGCTGATCACGGCAGTACTCCGACCCCACCGGTTCAAGCTCCACAAACTACGCGTCCTTCGTCTCATTCACCACTCGGGCGGTAACTGCCATCCATGCATCGGCATCGCGAAGCAGCTGCATCACCATCCCGCCGACAAACACCTTTCTGAGATCCGACTTCGCCACGTCCGAAAACGCATACTGCGGATACAAATACGAATCGCTCACGAAATTCGCCGTCACCCAGCCGTACTCCGCGATATTCTCCGCCGTCTTCGATCCCTTGAAAAGGATCATCTTCGGCGCCTGACCCGCCCGCACGATAATCCCGATCGGTGCTGCATTATCCTTGGTGACTGCGATCACTTCAGTGATCCCTTCGCCTAACAGTCCCACTGCCACCCCTCCTGAAGCGCAGTAAAGATCCCTGCAATGCAGATATCCGCAAGGGATCCCGGATTCACCCCGCCGAGGAGGCACTCCTCGTCGAACCTGCTCAGCGAAAGGCCGCCCGCACGAACCAGCTGAGCACGTTCCATGATCGAAACCGCCCGGGCATACCCGAACTTCTTCGCGATAAACGTATCAGGATACGCGGCCATAAGGCGCAGAAACATATCCTGAATCGAATCGGCTCCGTCCTTTTCCTTAAGGATATCTGCGGCTTTCCGGGTCAGCGAAAAGCCGTTCGTCCATTCGCGGGCGACCATATCGGTCCCGCTCGAATAGGCCATCACATCATACATCGTCATCCTCTTCTCGCGGAGCATCGAAATCGACGCGGGATCGTTCACATCCATCTCATCCTCCTTGTTCATTCGGACCTGAGTCCTGCCGAAAGCCTGATAAAAAAGAACGGCATCCTCAACCGTCGTCTGCAGAACGGCCTCGCACGCCCCGGCGATACCTTTGCCTTTGATCAGCGGCAGAAGAAGAATGAACGCCCCAAAATGCGTATTCCCTCCCGCATGACCATTCGTGTGTTCGACTGCCGCACACATCTCCTCGCCGAGCGCCATCTTCGGAACGCGTTCAAAAACATCCCTGGCGAGCACGGCCGATGCCAGAAAATGCCGGAACTTCGTATCCTCATAATCATGAAAACGGTCGATGTTGCCCGGTTTGATATTGGCGCTCACCTCAAGGAGCATCGAAAGTTCGGCGGTTTCGGCAAGAGACAGCTTAGACATTTTCAAAGATTTTCTTCACGATCTTCTCAGAAAGCGTACGTTTCAGAGCCATATATTCATTCATCGGGAGATCAATCGACTTCAGCGTCATATCCCGGAACATACAGGGGGTCGAGGATTTACAGCAAAAGGCAAGACTGCCGAAACAGGTATGACTGCCCATCGAAAGAGGTGTGTCGGCAGTCATCTCTTTTTTCAGCGTAAGATACTCATCCCGGCTCATCCCAAGCGACTCGAGAGATGGAAGAAGGGGGCACTGTTTCACCGGCATACAGCAGAACGTAAGCGAACGGAGATCGCCTCCCCTGCACAGCTGTTTGGGGGCATTATACCAGCCGATCTCTTCGGCGACCGCCCGGATATACCGGTCGAGTGTCTGAAGAACGCTGAGGCTCGCACTTCGGGCGACCGAGACGAGATCGGCTCCGTGGGCGAAATAATCCATCATCTTGTCGGGACTGGAAACGCCGTTGTTTGCAATGATAATTAAGGGGCAGCTGTTTCTGATCTGTCTGATCTTGGTGTGGCCCGTATCCATCAGATCGACATGCAGAATCGAAGCTCCGGCTTTCCAGAGCATCCGTGCAAGCTCGCGGTCGTCCACTACACCTGCACGGGTCTTGACCGAAACGGTCACCCCTTCGGTGGCAAGCGCGGAAACGATCGCACACAGCTTTTCCGGGTTGTGAAGAAGATACTCCCCGCATCCCGCATCGATCATCGGCTGCTGACGACAGTGGGCATCGATCTCGTAGATGACCGAAGGACCAAACCGCTTTGCAGCAGAAACGAACGCTTCCGGCGTCGCCCCCCTCAGGTTAAGACCGATGATGATGTCCGCCCCATCCAGAATATCGATCTCGGTGGCTATTTCGTCGAAATCGGCATTGAACTCAGTCCGGCCTGCCGTTTCCATCGCAGCCGAGGCTTTCCTGTTCGGTTCATCCGTATTGTATCCACCGATAAAAGCAACGCCGGCATGTTTACTGCGGGCGAGAACAAACTCCGCATCGGTTATTCCCGCCATTGACGCGATCACGAGGGGGGTTTTGACAGGCCTTCCGTTTATCGATATGAATCTTGTAGCTGCCGTCATGAATTTTATATTGTTTGGTTTTCACCCCTAATTACTCTGATGGATTGAGACAGGGAAGACGGTAGCCTCCCTGAACACGCTCAAGCGCAGTGCATTTTCTGAACTCTTCGATAGGTATCCCCGCAGATGTTTCGAAAAACTCCAGAACTTTCGTCCAGGACATAAGATATGCTTCGTTTTTCGAACCCTGGCCCCGGAACTCCACCGCGAGATAACCGCGGCGGCCGGTGTATTTGACGAACCCGGAGATGTTGTCCACCTGATGCACCCCGTCCTTGTCTTTGTGGAAGTTGCTGGTAAAGTAGAGCCGCTTCCCGTTCAGGGATTTGCACTCGATCGCGAGATAATATGCAGGATCCAGCGAGTCAACGATGATGTCCACATACTGCGTGTTGAAGTGAGACTGTTTGAGCCGGTAGGCAAACCCTTTCATCCTGTTTTCGGTGAAGAACCGGTTCATGCAGACGACCATCTCCCGCTCGAAGTCGTTACTCATCTGATGTATGATTTTGTACTCAAGATTGATGAATCTGGCGACCAAAACGCGGGCCAAGCGTCATTATTAATGTCTGTCAGATCAAATGTACAAGCACATATCTCAAAGGAACATATTATGGGAAAGTACACGATTGTTCAGGCACGAGCCTTATCAGAAGCCGTATTCGAGATGTGGATTCATGCACCCCAGGTCGCACGCCATGCAAAGGCCGGCCAGTTCTGTATCATCCACGCCGATGGAGCGGGAGAACGGGTTCCTTTGACGATCTCCGCAACGAAAGGAGACGATATCAGGATCGCTTTCATGGCTGTTGGAACGACGACGAAACTGCTTGCAACCCTCAAAACGGGCGACGAGCTGCGCGACGTTGCGGGCCCTCTCGGGATGCCGAGCGACATCGCCGAAGGATCCGAGACCGTGATCATCGTCGGGGGAGGAGTCGGGGTTGCCTGTACGCCGATCCTTGCCCAGGCGGCAAAGGACGCCGGCAACTATGTCATCGGCATTATCGGTGCGAGAAACCGGGAGCTGCTGATCTTCGAGGACGACATGCGGGCGATCTGCGACGAGCTGTATGTAACGACGGATGACGGCTCGTACGGGATCAAAGGGTTCGCGAGCGGTCCCTTAAAAGATCTCTGCGAATCGGGCCGCAAAATCGACAAGGTCTGGATCATCGGGCCGGGCATGATGATGAAGGTCACATGCGAAGTGACCCGCCCCTTCGGCATCAAGACCTATGTTTCCTTAAACCCGGTGATGGTGGACGGAACCGGCATGTGCGGGAGCTGCAGAGTCACCGTCGGCGGCGAGATGAAGTTCGCCTGCGTAGACGGACCCGAGTTCGATGCGCACGAAGTTGACTGGAACGATCTTATGACCAGGCAGAGAATGTACCTTTCCGAGGAAAAGCAGTCGATGGAGTACCGTGATGAACATCATGTCTGCCGCTGCAGGAAGGTGGAGTAAATGGACCGCGATGCAGATGTCAGAGTTGCCGACTTCAAAGAAGTTGATCTCGGACTTTCCAGAGAAGAGGCCGTTGCCGAGGCAAAACGGTGTATCCAGTGTAAAAAACCGAAATGCATCAGCGGATGCCCGGTCGGAATCGACATTCCTGCATTCATTCAGGCGATCGCCGACGAGAAGTTCCAGGATGCCGTGTACATCATCAAAAAAGACAACATGCTGCCTGCCGTCTGCGGACGGGTCTGCCCGCAGGAAACCCAGGGTCAGGGAGTCTGTGTCCTCGGCATAAAGGATACGCCGATCGCGATCGGCCAGCTCGAACGGTTCGTTGCCGACATTGAGCGCAAAAAGGGCGCGAAGTGCCCGAAGTGTGCTCCAGCGACAGGAAAGAACGTCGTGGTCGTCGGCTCGGGGCCGGCAGGTCTTGCCTGTGCGGCTGAGCTCGCACGCCGCGGTCACTCTGTAACGATCTTCGAGTCCCTGCATGAAGCAGGAGGCGTACTGATGTACGGTATTCCGGCGTTCCGTATACCGAAAGATATCGTGCAGTATGAGATCAACCAGGTGAAAAAACTCGGCGTCGAGATCGAAACGAATCATATCGTCGGCCGTTCGGTCTCGGTCGAGGAGCTTCTCGGCTTTAATGCCGTGTTCCTTGGAACAGGGGCCGGCCTGCCGTACTTCATGGGCATTCAGGGAGAAAATCTGCCCGGCGTGTACTCGGCAAACGAGTTCCTGACCCGGGTGAATCTGATGGGAGCAAACAAGTTCCCAGAATACGACACCCCGGTAAAAGTCGGGAAAAAGGTCGTAGTTGTCGGCGGCGGAAACGTCGCGATGGATGCTGCGCGTGTCGCCCGGCGGATGGGCGCTGACGTGACGCTGATGTACCGCAGAGGCGAAGCCGATATGCCGGCAAGACTCGACGAGGTCCGCCACGCAAAGGAGGAGGGTGTCTTCTTCATGACGGCAACGAATCCGATCGCGATCCTTGGCGAGAACAATACCGTCTCGGGCGTCAAAGCCATCACGATGGAACTCGGCACGACCGGAGACGACGGACGCTGCTCCTTCTACCCGATCGAAGGAAGCGAGTTTGTGGTCGAGACGGATGTCGTGATAGAAGCTATCGGTCAGGGACCAAACCCGCTTCTTCTCCGGATGCTGCCCGAACTTACCAGAAACAGAAACGGCAGTGTTGCCGTGAACTGTCTTGGCGAAACGAGCATCCCCAAAGTCTATGCCGGCGGCGATGTCGCAACAGGGGCTGCCACCGTGATTCTCGCGATGGGAACCGCGAAAGAAGCCGCGGTCGCCATCGATAAAATGCTGAGAACATAACCTCTTACATATCCATCCTCTTTTTTTCGTCCGGGCACCTACCCGAACACAAGACTGAATATTCGCCGTCTCAAATGAAAGATAATGCATCTCGAAACAACCGAGTCACTTCCGGAAAAACCCAATAAAGATCCTCTGCAGATCGACATAGTGCTTGTGGAGCCGCTGTATGAAGGAAACATCGGTTTCGCCGCACGCGTGATGAAAAATTTCGGCTTTCATAACCTCGTTCTCATAAACCCGCCAAAACTCAGTATGGAAGCCGAAGCGCGTGCCTCGCATGCCAAAGACGTATTGGAAAACGCCGAACGGATCACGCTCGACGAGGTCTTTGCACGAAGTAATATCTGTATCGCAACAACAGGCGGTCTTGCAAAATCCGTCACGAACCCTATGCGGATGCCGTATTACTCGGTCGCCGAACTCCGCGAGATGATCAAAGACGTCTACGGCAGGATCGCGATCCTTTTCGGCAGAGAAAACTGGGGACTCAATAACGAAGAGATCGCACGCTGCGATATCGTCTGCACGATCCCGACAGACGAAGAATACCCGATCCTCAATATTTCCCACGCGGTCGGGATCGTCTGCTACGAACTCGCTCATCTTCAGCGCGGAGAGTATCATCTCGCAAGTAAAATCGAGATAGAATCGCTCTACGCCCACCTTGGAAGGTTCCTGGAAGGGATCCAGCACCCGGTCGAGAAACGCGAGACGACCCTCCTCCTTGCACGGCGTGTCCTTGGACGTACAATACTCACTATCCGTGAAGCAAGCACGCTGCACGGCATCCTGCGAAGAACCGAGTGGCATCTCAAACATCCGGGTCAGGCATATGACGCGGAAGACAGGGAATACTGGGACGGGGAGGAATAAGCGAAAAAAGGGGTGTTCTACCTGCCCCTAAAAACTCCAAATCGAATCCTTTTAATGTTTATACATCCTTGTAATTAGTGCAAGCATCGATAGTGTAGTGGTTATCACTAGGCGTTGCCAACGCCTAAACTCGGGTTCGAGTCCCGGTCGATGCATTCTGTTTTTGGTGAGTTGAAATGATGTTTCTTTTCGGATCGGTATGTCGATAGTTCTTCTCGGGATCGGCAATCCGCTGCATGCAGACGACGGGGCGGGACCGAAACTTGCGTATATGCTTGCCGGAACCCCCGGCGTGACCGCATTCAACTGCGGGACTGCCCCGGAAAACTTCACCGGACTTGTGCGCAAACTCGAGCACGACCTGCTGATCATCGCAGACGCTGCGGATATGGGACTTGCGCCTGGATCAATCAGGGTCATCCCCCCGGAAAAAATCCGCGACACCTCGATCGGTACGCATACGCTTCCGCTGTATCATCTGGTCGATTTTTTAGCCGAACCGTCACGCAAAATCGTCGTCATCGGCATTCAGCCGGCGAGTCTTGACTGGACGGAAAACCTGAGCGAACAGGTCGAGTCGGTATTGAACGAACTCAAAGTGATGATTGCCGAAAATACTCTCCTGAAAATCCCTGTTTTGTGATTTCACGTAAAGATAAAGTTAATCACTGTCGAATACCAGACATTATAATGATTATGTCCGACATTAAGATCCCCCTCGACGTCCCCAGGGCCATGCGGGACGCCTATACTTCCAATTATAACCTGATCACTGCGGGATCAGGCCGCCTGATGCTCTTTGCCGGAGATCAGAAAATAGAACACTTAAACGATGATTTCTTTGGTGCAGGGATTGCCGAAGATGATGCCGATCCGGAACATCTCTTCCGCATCGCATCCAAAGCAAAGATCGGCGTTCTGGCAGCTCAGCTGGGCCTTATCGTTCGGTATGCGGAGGACTATCCGTCCTTTCCCTATCTTGTTAAGATGAACTCCAAATCGCATCTGGTGAACGTGGCCCAGAAAGACCCCGTCTCCCCGCAGCTTTGGAGTGTTGAGCAGATCGTCAATATCGCTGAAGAGTCGGGAATAAAGATCGCCGGAGTGGGCTATACGATCTATCTCGGCAGTGAAAACGAAGCAGACATGCTTGCCGAAGCTGCCCAGATCATCAACGATGCACATTTCTACGGCCTCGTAAGCGTACTCTGGATTTATCCGAGAGGTAAAGCCGTCGGCGATGAAAAAGATCCCCACCTCATCGCCGGAGCGACCGGTGTCGCCGCATGTCTCGGCAGCGACTTCGTCAAGGTCAATGCACCCAAAAAAGACGGGAAATCCTCTCCCGAACTCCTTAAAGAAGCAGTTCGCGCTGCAGGCCGCACGAAACTCGTTTGTGCCGGAGGCTCGGCCACCACGGAAGAGAAGTTTCTCAGCGAACTCTATGACCAGATCCATGTCGGCGGAGCATCCGGAAACGCGACCGGCAGAAACATCCACCAGAAATCCCTGGATGATGCGGTCAAATTCTGCAATGCGATCTATGCGATCACCGTGGAAAATAAAAGCGTAAGCGACGCACTCGCTCTTCTCAAATAAAAATATCCCCTCTTTTCTTTACATTTTTTGGCCTTCACTGCAGATATCTCTCTCTGCCATGGGTCTATACAGCCCCCTTAATTACCAAAAAAGTACAATAGTACATCATTATGAACGATGCGGAGGTCCTGATGAACCCAAACGACTTGGTGCAGTTTCTGAAAAAAAGTCCGGAGTATTTCACAAAAGATGACATCCTCCGTTTCTGCGAGGAGAACCATATTGAAATGGTCAACTTCCGCTATGCCGGCGGCGACGGAAAACTCAAAACCCTGAATTTTGCCGTCTCGTCAAAGGAGCAGCTCAACACTATACTCTCCGAAGGAGAACGGGTCGACGGGAAAAAACTCTTCTCGTGTATTGAGGCAGAAAGCTCAGACCTCTATGTCGTTCCAAGATACGGCACGGCGTTCATGGATACCTTTGCCGAGGTCCCGACACTCAACATCCTCTGCTCGTACTACAACAGCAACGGGCAGCCGCTTGCCTCATCTCCGGAACATATCCTTCGTCAGGCAGAGGCAGCGTTCAGAAAACACACCGGGATGGAGTTCAAATGTCTTGGTGAACTTGAATACTACGTCATCTCCAAAGAGGAGACATTTTACCACAGAAACAACCGGATCGGGTATCATGAATCGGATCCCTTCTGCAGATTCTGCGAGATGCGGACCAAAGCCATGCTCATGATCGGCCGTGCAGGCGGGATGATCAAATACGGGCATGCAGAGGCAGGTTCATTCACCAAAGACGGGTATTATTACGAGCAGCATGAGATCGAGTTTCTGCCGACCAGTCCTATTCTGGCCGCCGAACAGATTATCATTGCAAAATGGATCCTGAGAAAACTCAGCATGCAGTACGGCGTCGAGGTCTCGTTTGCTCCCAAGATCGCCATCGACAAATCGGGTTCGGGTCTGCATATCCACTTCCTCGCAGAGAAAAACGGCACGAACGTACTGATCAAAGAGGGAAGGCTTTCCGACACCGCAAAGCGGATAATCGTCGGCATTCTGGATATCAGCGATGCGGTTACCGGATTCGGGAACACTGTTCCCACCTCATATCTGAGACTTGTGCCGAATCAGAACGCACCGACCTACATCTGCTGGGGAGAGAAGAACCGTTCCGTCGTGGTCCGGGTACCGCTCGGCTGGGTCGATTCCGTCGATATGGCGGCGGATGCAAACTTCGGCCTCAAGAGAAAATCCGAAAAACCCCACAGGCAGACCCTGGAGTTCCGGGTCGCCGACGGTTCGGCAAGCATCTACGAAACGATTGCCTGCCTGATCTGCGGGGCGATCCACGGCCTTGGTATGAACGGCGCCCTCACCAAATCCGATGAACTGTTTGCATCGGGAAACATCTTCACCGAAGAGTGCGAGTCGTTCATTAAGACCCTGCGCAGGCTGCCTTTCAGCTGTGCCGAATCGGCGGATGCGCTGATTGCAAAACGAAAAATCTTCGAGAGAGACGACATCTTCCCACCGGGAGTCATCGATTGCCAGGCTGCAAAACTGAGAGCATACAATGACAACTGTCTTTCCGAAAGACTCCGCAGCGAGGAGACCCTCTTCACGGAATGTGCGGAGCAGTATCTTCACATCAACTGATCAGACATGGGATTTTTAGGCAATATCGAACGGGCACTCGGCGTCTGGTACCCGGACAAAGACACGGAGCCGGATGACGGCAATCCGCTGGTAGCTCTGGCGTTTCGCGATTACGTGATCAAACGGCTTGGAAGCACATGGTCGGCAACCGGCCGCGAGGAGAGAAGCCCGGGCGAACCGGATCTTCTCGCTCTCAGAAATGCCGACGAGAAGCGCTATGATCTGGTCACCTGCTACCGGAGCAGGATGTTTGTCGGCGAAGACGGCGAAGCCTACCTGCCCAGGACAACGCAGGAGATCTACGACAAATATCTCGCTTATGAAAAAGCCGAGGGAAATCCCTTTTACGTGATCTTCGGTCTGCACGGATTTGCGGATGTGCCGAAGTTCATATTTGCCGTCCCTCTCGATAAGGCGGTCATTGATCTGAAAAAAAGCGTTCTGCAGCAGTATGAAGTCCCGGAAGGCCGGGAACTTCTGTAACATTCTTTTTTTGCGCGGTCATGCGCCGGTTTTTGCATCAGGTTTGAAAAACCCCGGAATCTGGCGTTTTTCGTATCATGTACTACTCTTTTCTGAGAGGAGAGCCGATACAAAACCGATCGTGTTATATGTCAACACGTAGCATACTATTGATATGATACTAGGATTACCCGATATCACGGTTTTTACTGTTGGCGGAGCCATCATTTTGTGTATCATCCTCCTATTGATCTGGGGTATTACATTCCCTAAGGAGAATGAAGACTAAAGATGGCGCTGGCTGAAGGTAGCACATTTATTACGATCGCGCTCATCGCCATTTACTTTGTAGTTTTACTTGGGATCGGCGTATGGGCATCGAAGAAGATCAAAAATTCAGAAGACTATATGCTCGCGGGCAGAAGTCTCGGGTTCTGGCTCTTTACCCTTTTGATCGTCTGTTCGATCTGCAGCGGTATGACGCTTGTTGGAACCAGCGGGTTTGGTTTTGCGTCAGGCTGGCCGGGCATTTGGGAACAGATTTTCGTTCCATTGTCGGCGGCGTTTTGTATCATCTTCTTTGGTTCAAAACTCAATAAGATCGGCAGAAAAAGCGGGTGCATGACCATAGTGGATTATTTTGCACTCAGATATGAAAACACACGGGAACTTCGCACCCTTTCTGCGATTGCAAGCATTGCAGTTTCACTGGTATATCTTGTCGGGCAGTACACAGCCATCAGTATCGTTTTGATCTGGGCGTTCGGGCTGGAACACTGGCAGGCCCTGCTGATCGCAGGAGTCATCATCACCGCATATACCGTTATCGGCGGCCTGTATGCCGTCTCATGGACGGGACTCGTTCAGGGTCTGATTCTTATCTTCGGCGTGATTCTCGTAGCTCCGTTTATCCTGACCTATGCAGGCGGTCTCGAGCATATTAACACGGTTCTCGCAACAATCGATCCGAATTTGGTTATGCCCTGGTTCCCTTCGGGAAGTACGGAAGCATACGCCTATTGTACACCTGAATATCTGTTCTCGTTTGGCGTGCTGCTGATTGTGGGTCTCGCCTGCGCACCGCATGTTCTTTCGAACGTGTTTGCTGCGAGAAAAACGTCCTACTTCAAGTGGGCGCCGCTTGTGGCATTCTCGATTTACCTCGTGATCATGCTTTTGATCAAGATCTGCGGAATGGCGGTCAGATCCATGCAGGCTGACGGACTTCTTTCAGGCGTTGTGCCGGAAGGCGGCCGGGTCGCGGACTTTGCCCTGATGTATGGCATTCAGGCGGCAAGTCCAAGCATTCTGATTACGGGTCTGTTTGCGGTGATCGTTCTTTCGGCAGTTATGTCTACGACCGACCGGCTTATGCTGACGGTCGGAACGACTTTCTCCTGGGATATCTTCAAGACGATGCTCAAGCCGAAGGCAAGCGAACGTCAGGTGGTTCTCGTGAGTCAGATCTGCGTTCTTCTGGCGGCGGTCATCTCGCTGATTCTTGCAATCAACCCGCCGGAGATGCTCGCATTCCTGATCTGGCTCGGTATCGGTCTGATGCTTTCTGCATTCGCCGTGCCGATGATCGCCGGTCTTTACTGGAGACGGGCGACTGCAGCGGGCGCAATCGCCAGTATGCTTATCGGTCTGATCACCAGTCTGGCGTTCGGCGCTTACTACAACTTCATCGACAAGTTGCCGATGCACTTCTCGATTTATTCGCTGGCCTGTTCGATCGCCGCGATGATCATTGTGAGCCTGCTTACGAAGAAGAACTCCGAGAAGGCACTTGATGTGACCTACACCGGCATGTATCTTCATCCGAAGGATAAGCCAAACTCTCTGACTGAACAGTCAAAAGAGTAACTTCTTTTTTTTACGCGAACGATTCGATAGCGTTTGGCTTTTCTGAAATATTTTCTCTGAGCGTGCATTTGATTGGTTGATAACCAACTCCTCTCAAAATGGGTATTTTGAATATTCCATCAAGATGAGTCGCTTGGATTCCTGAAGCCTCGAAAATAAGATATCTCCACCGCGGGCCGCTCCGCGCCGAAGTCGCGGCTCCGCACCCCGAATCAAAAAAAGGATTGGGAGATATGAAATGTATGTTGAAAAGTATATTTCTTGGATTACACAAAGGATTATTCCAAGAGTCAAAGTCTCTTGAGACGTTTCGCAAGCTTAGAGTTCGTGGAGCTTAAAAACACACTTGTAAGCCTGTTACTTTTTTTCCCTGGGTGCGGGAGGGCGACTCCGGCGCGGAGCCCGACGCGGTGGAGATATCCTAATTTATTATCACAGATACCCCAAAGGACCGCATCTGAAACCGGTTATCAAACTGCATAAAAAACAGATACGAAAAAAGAAAAATATGAGAGGCAGACCAGACCGTGCAGATCAGCGATCTGCAGTCCAGCTGAGGTGTCCGAGGGCACGGTAGGTGAACTCCAGCTCCTCGAATACCAGGATATTGTTCTTCTTCAAGAGATCGACACCCGGCTTTAAGCAGTCTCCTCCAACGAAGGTTCCAACCAGCAGATTGTCGGTGCGTTTCGAATTGTCGATCAGGATCTGGGCGACCCGGTCGGGTGCCAGAACTTTGTTCGGGAAGTTGACGAGGATCGCCATATCCCAGAGATCCTCGTTCCTGCACAGAACATCGAAGACGCCTCTGAAGCGTGCCTCGGTGGCATCGCCCAAGAGATCGATCGGGTTATTCTTGTTCCAGAACGGCGGGAGGAAAGTGTTCAGCTCATCGATGATGTGCTTGGGCATATCGACGATCTCGATGCCCCAGGTTTCGGCGTAGTCATTAGAGAGAACGGCGAATCCTCCGGCATTGGTGATCACGACCGCACGGCGGCCGGTCAGCGGCTTTTTCAGATCGCCGAGAGCCTTTGCGACCTGGAATGCACCCGGAAGGGTCTTGACCGGAACGACGCCGCACTTTCTAAACGCCTCCATGTAGACATCGAACGAACCGGAAAGGGAACCGGTATGGGAAGCGGCTGCGGCCTGACCTCTCTTCGAAGAGCCGGCTTTGATGGCAACGATCGGTTTTGTCTTGGTGATCTCCTTTGCCATCTCCATGAATGCCACACCGTTTTTGATCTCCTCAACGTAGAGAATGATCGATTTGGTGTGCGGATCGCGGGCTGCATAGCTCATATAGTCCAGGAAGTCCAGATCGCACTGGTTACCGACCGAAACAACCTCGGAGTATCCCATCTCGGAGCCTTCGGAAAGGGATATTCCGACAACTGCGTTGACGATAGCTCCCGACTGGGAAATGAACGCGATGTCTCCCGGCAGAGGCGAGGTGGACACATACGTCGTATCGAGTTTGTAGGGCGGAAGGATCAGACCAAGACAGTTCGGACCGACGATACGGATGCCGTAGTTTTTGGCGATCTCGACCATGCGGTTTTCAAGTGCACGGCCGTCCTCGTCCATCTCCTTGAATCCGGCGGTGATAACGACCGCCATCTTCACGCCTTTCAGACCGCACTCGCTCATCATTCCCGGAACGAGCTGAGCAGGCACGGTGATTGCCACCATATCAACCGGCCCCGGAATATCGGAAAGGGTCGGATAACATTTGACGCCCTGAATCTCGGGGCGTTTGTTGTTCACCGGGTAGACTTTGCCCGGGAACTGAAGAAGGTTGCGGAACACCGCATATCCCATCTTGGTCGGATCATCGGATGCACCGATCACGGCAACGCTTCTTGGCTTGTAGTAGTCCAGCGGAACGATCTTTGCAGGATCGTAGTGGGCCGGAAGTTCGACCGGTCCGTCCTGAACGATAACGCGTGCATCGACGGCGCAGCCTCCCTTCTCGTAGAGTCGGAGTGGGTTGATATCGAACTCGACGACATTCTCGTTTTTCTCGAAGAATGCACAGGCGTTCTTTAACGTCTGGAAGAGGAACTCCTCATCCAGCGGAGCCTGACCACGGTATCCTCTGATGAGCGTGTAGGCTTTGATCTGGTGAATCAGGCTTCTGATATCCTCGTCGCTGCAGGGTAAGAGCCGGATCCCGACATCTTTATAGAACTCGACTAACGTGCCGCCGAGACCGAAGGTAAGAACACGGCCGAATGCCGGATCGATTTTACCGCCGATGATCAGCTCGAGGCCGGATTTTGCCATCTCTTCAACGATGATGCCTTTGATCTCTGCCGAAGCATCATAGGCTTTTGCAGAGGTTACGATTTTATTGAATGCTTCTTTTGCTTCAGCATCCGTCTTGATCCCGACAATCACTCCGCCCGCATCGCTTTTATGGATGATCTGGGGGGAGACGATTTTCATTACTACGGGATAACCGATTTTTGTTGCGGCTTTTGCAGCATCGTCCGGGGTCTGGACGATCTCAAAGGCCGGAGCAGATACATTAAACTGACGCAGAAGGTCATATCCGTCTGCTTCAGAGAGCATTTTGGTAGCTTTGACTGACATGTCGGTACTCCAGTAGGTATCTCGTTCACGGGGTTCACCCCCGCGAATCCGAATTATACATTATTTATCATGTAGATTTGATATATACTCTGTGGTTTGAGGTATTTGTTCAGCGGCAGTCCTGATGACATTTCAACGTTTGTCGAAGTTGCGCGCATGTCCTGACGACAAAATTTCAAAACCAAATGAAAATATCAGCACAATCCAATCCCATGGGGAACCCGGATTACCCATTCGGTTGTTTTGCGGCACTATAGACGGATAAAAAAAAGATGAAAATGTTGAATTCAGTATTCCTGAGTTTCGGATTCGCTTTCCGGAAGGGTGTCTTCGGCCCGAATCTCCGGGATCTCTTCGGATTGGGAGGCGGACTCCTCGTGGAATTTGCTGCGGTAGGCTGTAAGAGCGGCTGCATACTCCTCGGACTCGTGGAACCCTTTGAGGAAACTGTCTCTTGTCGCACAAAGCGTTTCACCGACCTGCTGCTCGGATGACTCCTCAAGCATGCCTTCGAGAGCGGCCTGTTCGGCAAAATAATTGCTCATGGACCGGCAGTAGGTGAGCAGACTCTCGGCTGCTTCCTTCTCTTTCCTGAGCTGCTTTAATGTCTTCTTTGCCGTCTTCGTCTTCTTCACGAGTTTCTTGGAAGCTTCCTTACTTGCTTTTTTGTCGTTTTTTGATTTACCCGAGGCCATGATTGAAACAACTCCGTTAACCATGAATTAGGAGTTCTTCTATTAATAGTGTTTGGATGTGGTACCGCAAGTCTCAGTATTTTCCCGGAAAATATTTTGGGATTGTTCTGAAATTCTCAGCTTTTTCCAGTACAAATCCAAATCAGCAAATATCACCTCCCTCCTCAAAACACTGCACGGATGATATTTTTTTCTCTTTGGAGTCCAACCGATATTCAGGATCGTGCCGTTGTCGCACGGCAGCAAAATCCGGCAAATACAGAATTCGGCCGGCTATTTTCAAGTAATGTACTTTCAGCAATCATGTCAATAGTAAACCACATATTTTTTCAAAACGTTAATAAAATAATATTTACAAAAAGCAAAAATCAATAAGATGCGCGTTCTGCCGAAAAATGAAGAAAAATGGGTTTTCTTGGGTTTTCGGCCCTGTTAATCTTAGTTAGATAAGGGCCTAAACAACCTTGGAGCTGATTAATATAAAAATATTTACAAATATAAAAAATAAACACAAATTAATTTATTTATTGAGAACATAATATATTAATACGCCCTGAATTAAACGTAGATTTGTAACTATTTGCTCATACACGATGCATTGGTTATACGGTCAAAATTACTTCTTGCATTGAATTAATGACCAATCTGGATGAGGTATTGGATCTGCAGCTATCGTGTCCCGCACATGAGTCCTAGTTGTATTCACAGGACGAAGTAATGTTACATACTTAAAATATGTGTCGTGATCCACGATGCTCGACAGATATCTGAACAAATACCACATTTGTTCCAATGACGCAGAACAGGCAGGATCAAAGGTGGCGCTTTGTTTTCAACATGTCTGCGGCGGTATTTGGACCAATCATCTCGATTTTATGGTTAATAATTGTAACTGCTTTTTCACAGTAATTTGACCCGCACACCACATCCAATGTATTTCATCTAAAGAGTGAATTTTCGGGAGAACTGAAACATGACTAAAATCAACATTAATTTAATTTCTGGCCGGACGATCCAACAAGGAGTCTCGATGGAAGCCGGAAAAGAGAAAAAGGACTACATGACATCCTGCGGGTTAATCGAACTTGACCAGGCCGACATACTTAAACTGGGTATTATGAAAAATACCAATGTCCGTGTCACCAGTAAATTCGGTAGTGTTGTTGTTAAAGCCGTACTCGCAACACAGGGTCCCCACCCGGGTCTTGGATGGATCCCGATGGGTCCGTGGGCGAATATGCTCGTGGATGAGAATACCAACTCAACGGGAACGCCGACGTTCAAAGGTACAGCAGTAACCGTTGAACCCGCTGAAAATGAGCAGGTTCTGAGTTCTATCGATCTTATATTGCAATCCTGCAATGACGCCTGAGGGAAAAAATGAGTAAAAGATTAACTGATATTGTCTGCCCATTCTGCGGTACTCTTTGTGATGACATTCAAATTGACGTCAGCGATGACGGTAAACAGATTCTTGAAGTGTACAATGCGTGTGCAATTGGAACCGAGAAATTCCTTCATGTCCAGTCGCCTGACCGGATAACCAGCCCGCGTATGAAGCAGGAAGACGGCTCCTGGAAAGACATTTCCTATGATGAAGCAGCAAAATATACCGCAAAGATTCTGTGCGACGCAAAAAAACCGCTGATGTACGGCTGGTCGTCCACGTCCTGCGAAGCTCAGTCGACCGGGCACATGATTGCAGAACAGGTCGGCGGTGTCCTCGACAACACGGCAACCGTCTGCCATGGACCGACCCTCATCGCAATGCAGGATGTCGGTATTCCCTCCTGTACGCTTGGTGAAGTCAAAAACCGTGCCGACAGAATAATCTTCTGGGGATGCAACCCGGCACACGCACACCCGCGCCACATGTCCCGCTACTCGATCTATTCCCGTGGTTATTTCACCGGAAAAGGTTCGAAGAGCAGAAAAATCGTCGTCGTGGACCCCCGTCCGACTGACAGTGCATCTCTTGCCGATGAATATATTCAGGTTGAACAGGGACGTGACTACGAACTTCTCGATGCGTTCCGTGCCGCACTCAAAGGTGCCCCGCTGCCGGAAATGATCGCCGGAGTCTCCAGAGATAAAATCTATGAGACCGTCGAAATGCTGAAGAAAGGAAGATTCGTCGTTATTTTCTTCGGTATGGGCGTCACCCACTCCCTTGGGAAAAACCATAACATCGACATGGCCATTGCCCTGACCGCTGATCTGAACAACTGTACGAAAGCAAGCATCATTGCCATGCGTTGAAACGATAATGTCACCGGAGCCGGTCAGGTTCTCGGCTGGCAGTTCGGTTTCCCGTTCTGTGTCGACCTTTCACGCGGTTTCGCCAGATATAATCCGGGAGAAACAAGTTCCAACGATCTTCTGATGCGCGGCGAAGTCGACGGATGCTTAGTTATCGGCAGTGATCCTGGATCACATTTCCCGATCGGATCCGTGAAAAAGATCAACGCCATCCCAACAGTATGTGTCGACCCCCACATGACGCCGACCGTCGCGGTCTCCAAATGTCATGTTCCGGTCGCATTGGTCGGTATCGAAGTCGGAGGTTCCTGTTACCGTATGGATAACGTGCCGATCGACTCCCGCAAAGTTGTCGATCCGCCGGCGGGAATGCTCACGGATGCCGAATTCCTCGATCGTGTTCTCAAAGAAGTAAACCAGATCAAGGGAGCTGCCTAATGACCTCGATACACATCAAAAACGGATTCGTCGTTGACCCGACACAGGGTATCAATGGAGAGAAAAAAGATATCATCATTGAGGACGGAAAAATCGTCAAAAATCTTTCTAAGGCTGAAAAAACCATCGATGCATCAGGCATGGTGGTTATGGCCGGCGGTGTCGATATCCATTCACACGTAGCCGGAGCCAAAGTCAACGTCGGCAGGAACTTCCGTCCGGAAGACAAAATGCAGTCGGCCTATGAACCTTACCGCGGCATTCGTCACATGTCTGGCGGAACATCGGTGCCGACGGTCTTCAAAACAGCCTACACATATGCCGACATGGGATATACGACCGTAATTGAAGCGGCAATGCCGCCGCTCTATGCACGTCACACCCATGAAGAACTGCGTGATACCCCTATCCTCGATGAAGCAGCCCTTCCGATGTTTGGAAACAACTGGTTCATTCTCGATTATCTCAAACGCGGCGAGATTGAGAACGCGGCTGCCTACGCTGCCTGGCTGCTGCGTTCGACCAAGGGTTACGGTATTAAATGCGTGAATCCCGGAGGAACGGAAGCCTGGGCGTGGGGATTAAACTGCCTCAGTATCGATGACCCGGTCCCGTACTTCGACATCACGCCCAAACAGATCGTCAGCGGTCTTATGGAAGTCAACGAGTATCTGCATCTTCCCCACTCGCTGCATCTCCATTCCAATAATCTTGGAAATCCGGGCAACTACATAACCACGCTCGACACGTTGAAACTCAGTGAAGGTATCAAACCAAACAACAACTTCAACAGAGACCAGGTACTGCACCACACCCATATCCAGTTCCACTCCTACGGCGGAACGACCTGGGCCGACTTCGAGTCGAAAGGCGAAGAAGTCATGGACTACATCAACAGCCATCCGGCCGTCACCTGCGATGTCGGATTCGTTACTTTGGACGAGACGACGACCATGACCGGCGACGGTCCGTTCGAGTACCACCTGAACAAACTCAATCATCTGAAGTGGGCAAACACCGATGTAGAACTGGAATGCGGGTCTGGGATTGTGCCGTATGTGTACAGTAAGGATGTGTATGTATGCGGTGTCCAGTGGTCCATCGGTCTTGAGATGGCTCTGCTCGCAAAAGATCACATGCGCTGCCACCTGACGACGGACCACCCGAATGCCGGACCATTCTGGAGATACCCGAGAGTCATGAAATGGCTCATGAGCGAGAAAGCGAGAAACGATGTCTTCGCCTCGATGAAGAACGAAGACAAGGTCCGCGACCGGTCAACGCTCGGTTCGATCGACCGCGAACTGACGCTCTACGAAATCGCACAGATGACCAGAGCAGGAACGGCAAAAGCGCTGGGTCTTAGCTCGTCTATTGGCGGTTTAGCTCCCGGAATGCAGGCCGATGTTGCCGTGTATCCCTACAACCCGGAGACCGACTCAGATCCGGAAAAGATCGAATGGGCATTCTCTCATGCAAAATACCTGATAAAATCGGGCGAAGTCATTCTCAACGACGGAGAACTGGTAAGCAACGGTAATAAGAAGACCTACTGGGTCGATGTGACGACCAAACCCAACCGCCAGGTTGAACGCGACATCGATATGACGTTTGTTAAGTATTACTCCGTTACGAAGAACAACTACGAAGTCACTGAACATGAATTCATGAAAAATCCGTGCGCCGTGAAAATCGATGCGGTACAATAAGGAGATACACGTATGAATACAGTAACAATTACCATCAAAAAGCAGCCGGATCTCTATCTGGAAGCCGATTGTTTCACGCCGGATGCACTTGCCGGAAAAAAAGCGGATGAGATAGCAGAACTCCCTGTCTTCATCGGTAAAACGGTGGAAAAGATAGGAGACTACTTCACCGTTTCCGGAGAAGCAGGACCAACCGCGGCTGAAACGCATCTTGTCTTTAACGGCGATCTCAGGAAAGTGAAATACATCGGTGCGAAAATGTCGGCCGGCGAAGTCGTCGTGAACGGCAATGCCGATATGTACGTCGGTTCCAGGATGAGCGGAGGAAAAATCCTCGTGAACGGAAGCGTAGGTCACTTTGCTGCGACCGCGATGAGCGGCGGCGACCTGACTATCACCGGCAACGCCGGAAACTATCTCGGAGCATCCTACCGCGGCGACTGGCGGGGAATGAGCAATGGAAAGATAACCGTAAAGGGCGATGTCGGCAGTGACTGTGGAACGTTCATGACCGGCGGCGAGATCGAGATCGGCGGCAATGTCGATGTCCATGTCATGACCCACGCCGACGGCGGAAAGGTCATTATCCACGGCAATGCAAAAAGCAGATTAGGCGGACAGGCATCGAGAGGAGAGATCTATCTTTTCGGAACTGTCGATGTGATGATGCCCGGATACGCTCCGGCCGGCGAAGCCGAACTCACCGTTGCCGGGACAACTGCCGTATTCTCCGTCTTTGAAGGAGATCACGGAGAACGTCACCCGACACGCAAAGGTCAGCCGATTTACGCAAAGCTGTATCTGAAGAAGTGATGATGTCCAAAACATTTCTTTTTTTTGGATTTTTTAAAAGGATCCCTGATTTTTTATGAGCATACATTTTGAACGGCGCGGTCAGCAGGTCCATACCCTCGGAGGCGTAATCACCCAGAAAAATGCCGATCTTTGTACGGTAAGGATACGGATTCCGGCTGGTGACATAACCGTAGAACGGATGGGCGGTCTCGTTGCGGTCGCAAAGAAATTCGGCAACGGTTCTCTCCATCTGACAAACCGCCAGTCGATAGAGATCCCGCATGTCGATCCTCATGATCTTGAGGAGATGGCGGGTTTGCTGGAAGAAAACGGGACACAGGTCGGAGCGGAATTTACCGAAGTGGTAAATGTAGTCGCCTGTCCGGGAACGGACCGGTGCAAACTTGCAAATATCGACAGCAGCACTCTTGCCAAAGAAATTGACAAACGCTATTTCCGCATGGAACTTCCGCTTCGTATACGTATTGCAGTATCATCCTGCCCGAATTCCTGTGTTTCCAGCTGGGTCAGTGATATCGGCATCATCGGCGTCCAAAAACCGATACGAAATCCCACCCTGTGTTCGGGATGCGGTACATGCGTTGATTACTGCAAAGAAAAGGCACTTTTCGTTAAGCATGGCGCGGTTATTCTCAATGAGGAAATTTGTACGACCTGCGGGAATTGTATCCATACCTGCCAGTTCAACGTGATAACCGGCAAACCACTCGGGTATCAGATAATGGTCGGCGGAAGTCACGGGCGTTTCCCGCATCTTGCACGTTATCTTACCACGGTCTCTACGCAGGAATCCGCGATGCTGGTCGTGGAAGGGATTCTTGACTGGGTCCGGCGGTTCGCCTCGGAAAATAAACGATTCCGCATCCAGATCGAAGAGGAAGGGTATGATACATTCAGACAGTATGTGCTGAAAAATGTCCCGGAAGATACCATCGAAACAGTAGAAAATACATCCTATCTTAACCAGCTTAGTTCAACAGATACGAACTATTCTCTCAATTTACGATAATGAGTATAACTGAACATGTTGATATGCCGCGAAACTTACCGAAATTATTACGTGAGAAGAAAAGATAGAGACATTACTTTTACCCGGGCTTCCAACTAGTAATGTGTATCATGAACAAGGGAAATCTGCGCAGTAATATTCATCCGGGAGATGCGGTGGCGATAATCCTGAAAAAAGATCAGGGAACGGGAGCTTTGACGTTCGGGCGGGTTGCAGAAATCCTGACCAACTCCCAATCACATCCTCACGGGATCAAGGTCAGACTCACCGACGGATCGGTCGGCCGGGTACAGGAGATCTACTGACGCCTGAGAACTGCGATCATCTCTCCTTTTTTTGCGCCGACGTCCCTGCCGACAGCGTCGCATTTTACCATCAGCAGATAGGCGATCGGCGGCCGGAGAGAATACTTGGTCAGGCTCTCGTAGTTTGCAAGACCTTTTGCAATGATCAGCGTGGCATGATCGACCGCGTCACGGACTTCAGGCGGGAAGTACGGCGGATGGGCCCCCAGCTGCGCCCCGCCGCCCGAGTGATACACGACATCTGCTGCATCCTCGGGCCGGATCTCCGCCGCTTCTTTCACCGTCAAATCGTTCAGCATCGGTTTTTCCTTCACGACGATGGTCACGTGTGAGCCGTTCTTTCTCAGTTCTTCGCAGAACATCTTGTCAAAAATGACCTCCCCACAGTTGTCGGTGAAGTAGACCACGCGGTCGGCAAGCTTGAAAAACTCCTCCGAGTCGTCGAGCGCCAGGCCCTGGGCAAGCATCTTTTCGAAAAATGCAACCAGATCAGTCGAGACCTCGTGCCCGGTCACGCCGTAATCGATGGTGTTGCCGATGATCGCGGCGGTCATGTAATCATGAAGAGTGTGGAGTTTCGGACGGACGGCCCCGGCGACCCGGATCGCACCCGTGTTGTCCTGGCGTTTCATCTCCGTGTACGGATCGGCTGACCCGATCAGCGCATAGCAGGTCCGGTGTACCTCACCCGCGGCTATCGTTATCCCCGGATCCTGCTCGATAAACCGATCATACACCTCCGTGCATTCGGCGGTGACTCTTGCCAAAACCTCCTCGTCGTTCGTTACGATTTGTGATTGTGAACGGACTTTTGTCAGAAGACAAGTCCTGCATTCCGGTGCCAACTTCATAAAAACTCTCCAAACAGGTATGGGGCCGCCGCGATTTGAACGCGAGTCAGAAGACCCCCAGTCTCCTAGGATTCCAGGCTACCCTACGGCCCCTTGCTCCACTTAGATTAGCTCTCCTCTCTTTATTAAGTTGCGGTTTTGCCGGCTGAAAAACTCACGGATTTTTTCTATTTGTCCCGTGCCTGATCTTTCACGATAGCCGAGAAGATCAGAGCCGCGGCGGCGATGAGTATGCCGGCCGCATTCGTGATATGGAATCCGTACATGAAGGTCGCGTAATCCAGATCGGCAAACGAGACGATGCTGCCCGCTGCAGATGTCGCCGCGGTGAATATCGCGGCATACAGCGCAATTCCGACAACGGAACCGAAGTACATCGTCGTGATCATCAGAGACGACCCGGTTCCCTCTTCACCTTTCGGCATCAGCTCGACGACCCTGCTGGACGCCGGCCCGCCGCCGATACCCCAGACAAGCCCAAGCAGAAGAAGACTGCCCGCAAGCGGGATCAGACCCCATTCGGGAACGATGAAGGCGTAGATCAGATTCGTTACGGCCAGCACGCCGAATGCGGCAACCGCAAACACGCGCCGCCCAGACAGATCGGACCAGTGACCGAGCGGGATACTCAGCGCTGCGGTGACCGCCGGCGGGATAAAAAGCATAATACCGCTTGCTGCCAGATCCAAATTCACCCCTGCCGATAAATAAAACGGAAGAAGATAGAAGATCCCCGCACTGGTAATCTGGCTGATCAGAAACGCCGTCACCACAAACGTCAGCGGCCGCTTTTTGAAAACGCGGATGTTGAGGATCGGATGACTGCTTCTCAGCTCAGCTATACAGAAGAGGACGAGCGAGATAAGGCATACGCAGACCGCGGCGATGATCAGCGGATCGAAAAAACCCAGATGCGGGAGACGCTCCAGCGCAAACACGCCTGAGACCATCAGACAGAAAAGCGCAGCCGCGCCGGACAGATCAAAGAAGGAGCGTTCCGGGACAAGGGCCCGCGGAATGATTCTGACTGCAAACAGCACGGCAAAGATCCCTATCGGTATGTTGATGAAAAAAATCCAGTGCCAGGAGAGAAGCTGAGTGATCACGCCGCCGATCGCCGGGCCGATGGCAAATCCAATGGAACTTGCCGCTGTCAGAACACCCATCGAGACCCCCAGCATCTTTGCCGGAAGATACTTGACGCAGATCATCGGCGCGGATGCGGCGATCATCGCGGCCCCAGCCCCCTGGAATATCCGCGAGATGATGAGGATTAACAGATCGGGCGATAACCCGCAGAATACAGAACCAAGCGTAAAGAGAATGAAACCCGCGATGAAAAGAATCTTCACATGCCCATGATCGGCAAGTTTTCCGAAGATGAGAATGAGCCCGGCAACCGTTACGAGATATGCCACGCTCACCCACGAGATCGTGCCGGCATCGGCGCCGAACTCTTCGGCGATCACCGGCAGAGCGATATTCACGACCGAGCCGTCGAGCGCATCCATAAATACCGCAATACCCACGGCTACAAGGAGCAGTTTCTGACGGAACGGATCTGAAATGATCTCGGTCATAGAGCAGTACTAGTTTGATCTGCGGAGATATAAATCCCTGCAAAGACCACGGATACCGCGCTTAATTTCGGTTTTATACCCGATTTGCCGTAATTTTTCAGGCAGGTAAAATACATCCCAAACTCCTTCGGCTCCCGGATATACGTGCCGAAAAAGAGAGTAATTTGTATGCAAAATGAATCATTACGGTTATGCGATATTCCGAAAGGAAAATCTGCATCGACCTTGGATTTACCAATGGAACAAACTGCGGCTTCCAGAGCAGGCTGCTCGAACTCGGACTCACCCGCGGCTGCTGCGTCCGGGTCACCGGTGTCGCTCCGCTTGGAGACCCAATGATGATATCGGTTAGAGGATGTCAGCTCGCCATACGAAAAGAAGATGCTGCAGACATCTGCGTGGCTAATGTATGAAAAAGATCACAGTTGCATTAGCCGGAAATCCGAACTGCGGTAAGACCACGCTTTTCAACAACCTGACCGGGTTGCGCCATCAAGTGGGAAACTGGCCGGGTAAGACCGTCACGGTCGAAAAGAAAGAGGGGAAGATCATCTATGACGATACGACCCTCGATATCGTCGATCTTCCGGGAACCTACAGTCTGAGCGGGAGATCGCTCGAAGAAGAGATCGCGGTCAGTTATCTCCTGAACGAAAAACCGGATGTAGTCGTCAACATCGTGGATGCCGCACATCTGGAGAGGAATCTCTATGTAACCCTTCAGCTGATCGAGCTTGGCGTTCCCCTCGTCCTTGCATTGAATATGAACCGGTATGCTGATGCGGAGGGTCTCGTGATCGATACCAAGCATCTTTCAAAGATGCTCGGTGTCCCGGTCGTCCGGATCGAAGCAATCGATGAGACCGGAAAGGACGATCTCATCAAAGCGATCCTTTCACAGCCTGCCCCCTCCGCGATGGGCACCAGGTATGATCACGAACTCGAGGAACATATTCGTGAAGTGACCGCGATCACCGGATCGCGCTGGTCTGCAATCCAGGCCCTCATTCACGGCTCTGCTGAACCCGAAGTAGAAATGATCAGTTGCCACATCTCGAGCATCTACGGAACGCAGCCCGGAGAGATTTTTTCGGATCAGCGGGATGGGTTCATCGCCGGGATTCTGCACGAGTCTGTGGATCATATGGAAGCGGGCGGCAAAAACCAGTCCGAGCGGATCGACAAAATCATAACCAACAGATGGTTCGGGTTTCCGATCTTTCTTGTCGTGATGTATCTGATTTTCTAGATCGTATTCACCATCGGCGCTCCGATTATGGATCTGATCGAGGAAGGTTTCGGGCTGCTTGCCGAGTTTGCGTCGGCAGGTCTTGCCGGGATCGCGGCTCCGGACTGGGTCTCCTCTCTGATGTGTGACGGAGTCATCGGCGGAGTCGGGTCGGTTGTGATCTTCCTGCCGAATATCTTCCTGCTGTTCCTGCTTCTTGCGATCCTCGAGGATTCGGGATATCTCGCAAGAGTTGCCGTGATTATGGACCGGGTCATGCATAAACTGGGTCTGCACGGAAAATCCTTTATTCCGATGATCCTCGGATTCGGGTGTAGTGTGCCGGCGATCATGGCAACCCGAACCCTGGAAACAAAGCGTGAAAGGTTCCTGACGATCATGATCACGCCGTTTATGTCCTGCGGAGCGAGACTTCCCGTGTACCTGCTGCTTGTCGGTATCTTCTTTGCCGCCGGGGTTCAGGGACTGGCGAGGGGAGCGTAAGCGACGTGAGCCTTGAGCAAACCTTCGGTTTGCGATCCGGCGCGGAGGCGGATCGACGGCATAGCCGGCGATCTTAGCTGAGCAAATCTCTGATTTGCGAGCCAGACGCGGTGGAAATATAGTAATCTTCGAAATGTGTCAACGATTTGGTGTACGGGATTCTTTTTTTTGATTGGCGCATCCATCACACGAAATTCACGAAAACGTCCACGAAAACACGAAAAAAGGAAAATCTGCTGGGTGTTGACCCATATCTTACCCTCCCCCGTCCCCCAACACCAAAAAGCACAAATTCGCAAACCTTCGGTTTGCTCGGCTAAGGTCGTCGACTTCGTCGCCACCCCGCCAACGAAATTCACGAAAATGGGGACAGGGGCGGGAGAGGGAAGGGGAGCATAAGATTTTTGGGAAGATTTAGTCTGTTGTGGAGATATGAGATAATTTTAACACGAATTTCTTGACTTGAGGTGCGGGAGGGCGACTCCGGCGAGGAGCCCGACGCGGTGGAGATATCCTAAATATTGGATTCTGGAAAAGAGGAAGGTATCAAAATTTTGGGATGTTCATCGATTTCGTGTAAGGTTTGAGTTGAGATACAAGATATAAAAATGATGTGAGTGCCCACGAGGGGCACGACTCTAAATCTAATATACTATAACCCCACGCATATAATCCTCTCCCTTCCCCCTCTGAAAAATATTCCACACGCAAATATGGGTTTTCATATGGAAATAAATCAGAAATCCCCCACACAAAAAAACAAACCAAAAAATGCAGACATCGCAAACCCCCCGGAAAAAAAACATGGGCACAACACCTTCGCGAAAAAAAGAATCTAAAAAATCAGCGCATCATCCACATTCAAACCCGGCTTTGCGACCACATGCTCAACATGATCCCTGCCCTGCTTTCCGAGATTATAATATCTAACACTATCCGTCTCAGAATTGATAACCTCTCCTATCTTGAACTTCAGCTCCATCAGCTGCACTGAATCCACCACGCACTCAAACACCGAATTCTGCACCCTGACCCCGTAATTTTTACAGATCCGTGCCACCTGGCGAAGCCTTCGTCTTCCTTCGAGTGTCTCCGTGTTCACATCATACGTAACCAAAACAAGCATCCTTCACCTCACCACAAACGGCGGATGCCCGTCAATATCTCCCCGGAGAAAACGGGCGAGAAGCATCGCCTGGGCATAGGGCAAAAGACCCACCGGCATCCTATCTTCCAGATACCCGTGCATCACCTCCTCCTTCTTTCGCTTCTGCCATGCATGCAGAACGGTCTTTCGGGCATCATCGGTCAGCAAAACCGCTCCGTTCTCCTTCACCGCGAAATCACCTGCCGTCACCACCCGATTATTCACGAGACTCAGCACAAACCGGTCTCCAAGATACGGACGGAACTCCTCCATCAGATCAAGAGCCAGACTCGGTCTTCCGGGACGAACACGATGCAGAAACCCGACCTGCGGATCAAGACCTACCGACTCCAGAGCCGACGCACAATCGGCGGCGATCAGCGTATAGGAAAATGAAAGCAAAGCATTCACTCTATCCAGAGGCGGACGCCTGGACCGATTTTCAAAAGAAAACTCAGGCTCCGTTGACAAAATCAGATCAGCAAAACTATCAAAATAATACTTCGACAAGATCCCCTAGAAGCCTCTCAGCTCATTCAGCGAACCACATGTTCCGGCTTTTATTTGTACAATACCCTCGGACAACTGTTTGAAATTCACTTCAAACTCCTTTGAAACCATATCAGGATAATCACGGGAAAATCGCTGGAGAACCGTCCAGCAGTTCATCAATTTTCCAAGAATACAGTATGCTGCGATCTTTCATGATGCCGTTTCATCATCCGAAACGGCGTACTGACGTTTCCTGAGCAGCACATTTCCCGAAACCTTGCCGCCGACCCGTGCCATAAATTTTCCATAGGGCGAAACAAAACACAGTCCCACATCATTTTCCGTGCAGAGCGCCATCATTCCGGGACTTGCTCCCATAAACCCGAAACAAACGACCCCTTCCAGATTACGGATCGGAACTCTGGCAAGCTCCTGGTTTTCAACAGATACAACGATACTTTCCCCGTCCCGTGAAAGATAGGACGTGGGATTTGTCACATACAAAACATTACGTAGTTTTCTCATGAGAATATCCCTGTATTACCGAATCAAGATACCGGTCGACTGATTTTTTTTCGTGAAGATATGGTTGGAACGCAAAGATCCCGGATCGAACAACTATCACACTGCTTTTTCAGTTCAGCAGCGGGCGTGATCCCATTTTTGTAGAGTGCATACATTTCCCGAATAAGAGACACGACACGTTCCCGTAATTCTTCGTCAAAGATCACCTCTATTCGGTGTCGGGTTTTTCCGTAATACAGATAACCCGCAGGGATATTTGTCCCGTACATTTCTTCAAGGCAGATCGCCTGACAGCAGAGCTGGACCTCATCGCAGTCATCCGCTTTTTTCTTTCCGCGTTTGTATTCAATGGGACGACCTCCCAAAATCCGTCTCTGTTTGCAATACGTACCCCGGATGGCGAACGGTGAAACTCGACAACATCCGCAATCCCATAGATTTTCAGATTGTGGGATACGAGCGGAATGCTGCGGGAAACGAGGGTATCGCCCCGCGCCTCCACGAAAAAGGGATCGTCGGCATTGTCGTGCATGAGTTTTCCGGAAAAGGTGAGTGCGTTTTCCGCCCAGAGCTGTTCTACGTGGATCAGTGCCCACTGACGCGGACAGAAGGCGTAATGCTGTACCCCGCTTAACATGAGATAGTCGTCCGGGTTCATAATGGATAATACAGAGTGAGAATACTTCAAAGTATCCCGGGAAGTACAAAAGGTGCCTGTCTCGTTAAGGATAGGGGTGGCTTTTTGCAAAAGTACTTCGTTTATGCAGGATATAGTCATATTACTTGGAAAAATGATGTACCTTGCCCATATTGATCACGAAACAAAACTGGAACAACCATTAGCAGAACACAGCACAACGGTCTCCGAACTCTGTAAAGAATACGGAAAAGGAATCGGCAGTCCAAATCTTGCAGCATTATGCGGTTTCCTTCATGATACGGGAAAGGCAAAACAGGAGTTTCAGGAATATCTGAAAATCGATGATCCGGAGATCAGAAAACGCTATCGGGGAAAAATAAATCACTCGACCGCCGGGGCAAAATATATTTTTGAGAAATATGGCAAATCAACCGACAAATTTGAAAGATACACCTCACAACTGATTGCATTAACCATTTGTTCTCACCACAGCAACCTGATCGACTGTATCGACATGGACGGTCAGGATGTATTTTTCAAGAGACTCAATCCCGAAAATGAAATCTATTATCAAGAGAGTCTGCAGGGATTTAGAGATGAATGTACTCCCTCTGAAAAACTGGACGACCTGTTTCACAAAGCGGCAGATGAAGTCAGGGTTTTCAATGAAAAAAACAGTGCCAGATCAGAGGTATCCTGAGATGAAATCACCTTTACCAGAGGCATGCTGGCCCGGTATCTTCTAAGCTTCGTTATAGATGCAGACCGTTTCGATTCGTTTTGTTTTGAAGATAACATTGTCACCAAAGACGCCCAAAAAATCTCCGCGGAGAAATGGGAAATACTTGCAGACAAGCTGGAAGAATATTTGGATAATAAACCCATAAAATGCAGCATTGACGGATTAAGAAAAGAAATCTCGCTTTCCTGTAAGGCATTCGGGAAAAAATCAGGCGGAATATATCGGCTGAATGTTCCGACCGGCGGCGGAAAAACTCTCTCAAGTCTGCGTTATGCTTTGGCTCATGCCGCAGAATGGAACAAAGAAAGGATATTCTACGTTATTCCATTTACTACGATCATTGATCAGAATGCAAATGTTATTCGCGATGCTCTCCGTGAAGATGATTTGATTCTGGAACATCATTCGAATCAGGTCTACGAAGATCCGCTTGATGAAACCGATGAAAGTATAACCGGCGCTGATGAAGGAAGAAACTATCGTCTGCTTACCGAGAGATGGGATTCTCCCATCATTCTCACAACAACAGTCCAGATGCTCAATACCTTGTTTCTCGGAAAAGCGGGTTCGGTCAGAAGGATGCACAATCTCGCAAACAGTATTATAATTTTTGATGAAGTCCAGACGATTCCGGTAAAATGTCTTCGCATGTTTAATGCAGCTCTGAATTTCCTCTCAGAAATATGCGGAACTACGATCATCCTCTGCACCGCGACACAACCGAAATTTGATAAAGTCAATCCCCCGATACGCCTGTTGGCTCCTGCCGATATGGTATCAGTCGATTTCGGCAAGTTTCGGAGAACCAATGTCTGTGATGAACGTTTGCAGAATGGATACTCTGCCCCAGAACTTGCGGAATTTGTGGAAGATAAGCTAGAGAATAATGAGAAGATTCTGGTCATTCTCAATACGAAAACTGCAGTGAAAAAGCTCTATGCTCATCTATCTGCGAAAAAATTATCAGATTTCACCACCTACAAAGATATTTCTCTCTATTATTTAAGTACCAATTTATGCCCGGCACATCGTCGTAAACGCCTGGAGATGATAAAAGACGATCTTAAGAAAAAAAATCACCTGATGATCTGCGTAAGCACACAGTTGATAGAAGCCGGGTGGACATCTCCTTTGATTGCGTTATTCGATCTGCTGCCGGAATTGATAGTATTGCTCAGGCGGCAGGAAGATGCAATCGGAACGGTGATGTCCAATACCGGGATGTATTCATCGTAAACAGTTGTGATGAAAAACTCTCTGGACTCAAAGATATTGACCTCGGGAAAAAAAGTGCAGAGCATGTTATGAATGATTTTGCCAAAAATCCTGCGGGATTCGATAATGATATCCTATCCCCGAAGATGATCGATACCTATTATCAAAAGTATTTTACCTCTCGGGATGGGGAAATGGGATATCCCATTACCAAAGAGATGATAAGCAAAAAACAAATGGATCTTCCGCTTGGTCGATCAATATTTGAACTTCTATCTGTAAACGAGAAAAGCATTCAGGCATACAATACAGATCAGCACCTGCAGACCCGTCAGTCACCCTATTATCTTTGTCAGGCTTTTTCTACTGCCGGAAAACTTTTTGAGGTGATTGATCAGAACACAACAACCGTAATTGTGCCCTATGATGAAGGAAAAGCTATCATCATGGAACTTGGGAATAAAGCATCATATACGGTAAAACTCCGACTTTTAAAGAAAGCTCAGCAGTATTCAGTAAACCTTTATGGTGATTTGGAGCAATTACTCACTAAGGGAGATATATCGCCTATTGGGGATACAGGATCCTACACTCTCAACACCTCGTCGATTTCCTATGTCGAAGATTACGGCGTGATCTCCTCAAGCGATGCAGAATTAATTTTTTAAGCTTACTCTAAGGAGGAGAGAAGGAAACGTGATATTTAGAAACACCGTCGAGTTTCAGGTTTACGGCAAGCTGGCTCTATTTTCAGATCCGCTCACACGTGTTGGCGGGGAGAAATTCACCTATCAGATCCCGACCTATCAGGCATTGAAAGGGATTTTAGAAAGCGTGTACTGGAAACCCACCTTTGTGTGGTATATTGACTCGGTACGTGTGATGAATCAGATCCAAACTCAGTCAAAAGGGATACGCCCAATCAAATACACATCCAGCGAAAATGACCTTGCGATCTACACATATCTTACTGATGTAAGATATCAGGTTAGGGCACACTTTGACTGGAATTACGATAGGCCGGAACTTGAAAAAGACAGAGATGAAAACAAACATCATTCTATTGCAAAAAGAATGATAGAAAAAGGCGGCAGACGCGATATTTTTCTTGGAACACGGGAATGTCAGGGGTATGTTGAACCATGCACATTCGGCGGGGATCCGGGAGCATATGGTGATTGTTCCTAACTCGCTTTTGGCACAATGTTCCACGGCTTCACTTATCCCGATGAAGGCGGGAATGGGAAACTTATTGCCAGATTCTGGAATCCGGTTATGAAGAGGGGTGTCATCAATTTCATTTCACCAGGTGAATGCACATTTACCCTGGAAATTAAAAACTACAGCCTGAAGAGATTTACGATCGAAGATAATCTTCAGTCGGTCCAGGAGTTGGCAGAGGAGATATGACCTGGATAACCAAACTCTACGAGACATATGAGAACAGTGGAAATGCCGTAGGTATCGACAATGCAAATGGCAACGCGCCGCTTTTGCCAATTGGACATACCGCGCAAAAAACTCAGATCGAGATAACGATCGATGAGGATGGTACTTTTTAGTCTGCATCGATAGACCCGCCGAAAGAGACAAAGACTATCATTATTCCCTGTACTATGGAGTCGGAAGCACGCAGTAGTGGGAATACCCCTCATCCGTTATTTGATAATCTTAAGTATCTTGCTCCAGATTTCCAAGATACAAAGAAGAATGATGGAAATTTTTTTGAGAAATATCTGATTCAGCTTGAAGACTGGTGTGAATCGGAATATTCCCACCCCAAAGCTCAGGCAATTTTAAGGTATGTGAAAAAAGGGACGATCATTTCTGACCTCAGGAATGCACACTTACTCAACGAAAAAATGGAGAGTAGTCCTCAGAATTTCTATGTGAGATTTAATATCTATGAAGGCGATGTCCAGGAAGGATGGAAAGATGTCTCCCTTCGTAACAGATATATTGCGTATTATCTGAATTCGGTGATTGGCAAAGGCCCTCAGTCCCTCTGTTATGCATCGGGAAAATCTCTCCCTGTGTCCCGTCTAAGTCCACGTTCTGTTCGCAGACCAGGTGATGGAGCATATCTTATCTCTGGAACTGATGAATCGAATTTTACTTTCCGCGGACGGTTCGCCACAAGAGATGAGGCATTATGTCTCAGTTACGATGTCTCGCAAAAGGCACATAAAGCTTTGAAATGGCTGATAGACAAACAGGGGTATAAAAATGGAGATCAGGTATTTGTCGTTTGGGGAACCAAAGATCAGCCGATCCCTGCGATCTGGGATCCAGATGATGTTTATGCAAATCTCACGGCAGATGAACAACTTCCGGATACTGCCGAAGGATTTGCACGACGTATGATCAAAGCTCTTTCCGGCTATTCCCAGTCTCTTACTCCAGACTCGAGTGTCGTGGTCATGGGTCTTGAATCCACGAATGGAGCAAAAGGGCGTCTTTCCATTACCTATTATCAGTAGTTGGCAGGTTCGGAATTTCTGAAACGTATTTGTCACTGGTATCAGACAACAAAATGGTATCCGATCTATTATGTAAAGAAAAATAATGGAGAAAAAGAGGGGGAAAGTATAGCAATTACCGGGGTTCCGACGCCGAATGATATTTTCTTTGCAGCTTACGGCAGAGAAACCGAATCAACCAAAAAAATAAAGAAGGCAACTGTTTCGAGGATTATGCCCTGCATTATTGAGGGAAAACCGATCCCTTATGATTTAGTTCATTCCTCCGCCAATCGTGCGGCAAGACTGATCCTTGCAGGAAAATCGGACAAACAGTGGGAAAAGAATAAAACGCTGAACATTGCGTGTGCATTGATCAGAAAGTATTACAATGACCAGAAAAATGAAAGAAATGATTTCGAACATTACAATGAGGTATGGAAAATGGATTTAGACATAATGCAAACCGACCGGAATTATCTGTTTGGCAGGTTACTCGCGTATGCACGAACGATCGAAGAATTTTCGATAAAAAGCAGCGGAAATGGTTATCGGCAAACAAATGCCGAGCGGATGATTCCAAGATTCCGCCAGCATCCGGCTGAAACATGGGAAAAGCTCTATGAAAAACTTCTACCTTATATGGCTAAGTTTCGAACTACAAGCCCGAATTCGCTCGGGAACAGACTTGAAGCAGACATGAATGCGATACTTGACCAGTTTAAAATCCAGCCGGACGGCTTTTCGGATGAGGCGCTCACTCCCATCTATCTGCTTGGCTACCAGAGCCAGCTGACTCAGTTCGATAAGGAGAGAAAAGAAGCGATAGCAAAGAAAACGGCCAGACTTGAGGCGGAACAGATAACTGACGATGATTCTACAAATGGAGGTAATTAACATGACAGCACTTAACAACAAAATTGATTTTGCAGTAGTTATTTCGGCAAAGGATGCGAATCCGAACGGAGATCCTTTGAATGGCAACTGTCCGCGTACAAACTTCGCCGGGATCGGCGAAATGTCCGATGTCTGCATCAAGCGGAAACTGAGAAACCGGTTACAGGATATGGGACAACCCATTTTTGTTCAGTCTCTGGACCGCAGAACAGATTCTTTCCTGAGTTTGAAGGATCGGTCAGATTGCTGTGATGCCTTCAAGAAGGCATTATCTGAGAAAAATAAGGATGATGCCGAAAGAATTGCCTGCAAAGAGTGGATAGATGTCCGAAGTTTCGGCCAGGTCTTTGCCTACAAGGGGAAGAAAGGTAGTAAAAAAGGTAAGAAAGCGCCAACGAGTGATACTGAATCCGAAGACGGAGATGAGGTGGGCGTCTCAATCTGAATCCGCGGCCCGGTTTCAGTTCACCCGGCATTCAGCGTAGATACTGTGGAAATTACCTCTCAGCAGATCGTAAAAAGCGTGAATGGTGAAACGGAGGAAAATAATAAATATAAGCGTGGTTCTGATACCATGTGCATGAAACACCGTATCGATTTTGGTTTGTATGTGTTTTACGGCAGTATAAATTGTCAGCTTGCAGAAAAAACAGGGTTCTCAGAAGATGATGCCAAGCTTATGCAGGAGGCATTGAAGACTTTGTTTGAGAATGATGCCTCTTCCGCCCGCCCGGAAGGAAGTATGGAGGTTGTCAAAGTAGTATGGTGGAAACATAACTCGAAGAGTGGACAGTATTCTTCAGCAAAGGTTCATAGGACATTAAAAGTAGAAAAGAATACTGAGATACCATCTTCTGCTGATGATTATTCAATTGTAATTGATGAATTAGAGGGATTGAAACCAGTAATTTTCGAGGGAAGGTAAGTAGAAAAATAACAGGGTCAAATCTTTTTTTTCCGATTATGAAAATAAGAATAAATTTTTGATCCCAGTTGAATACATAGGCAAAAACATATGAGTCGTGCCCCCTGCTGGCACGTGGATTGAAATGAGAGGGGATGCTGGCGGGCGAGGGTATCCCGGTCGTGCCCCCCGCGGGCACGTGGATTGAAATACAATGCCTTCCTTACGGATCTTCTCGACTATATAGTCGTGCCCCCTGCTGGCACGTGGATTGAAATAGGACGGAGGATGTGTAGGCACCGTTACCCACGTCGTGCCCCCCGTGGGCACGTGGATCAAAAGAATCGCTGAGTCACCCGCGTAGTTCTCCCAGCCGGTGAACCACGTGGAAACGTATGGGGCCCCAGAAATTGGATATCTCCACCGCGTCGGGCTCCGCACCGGATCGCAAATCAGAGATTTGCTCGCAAGTCTATCGACTTGCTTGGCTGAAGCCGCCATTCGGTGCAGCCCGCCGCAGCTAAGGTCGTCGACTACGTCTCCGACCCGCAGTCACTCCCCACAGCCCGAAATCAGAAAAGAGATGCCCGCTCTACTCTTTTGAAAACAGAAGGTCTTCTATTCCTCCGCCCCTGTCCCCCTTTTCGTGAATTTCGTTGGCGGGTTGGCGACGAAGTCGACGACCTTAGCCGAGCAAACCGAAGGTTTGCGAATTTGTGGTTTTCGTGTGGGGGACGGGGGAGGAAACCTCATGTATCCCACCCACCCAATCTAATTCATTTTCGTGTTTTCGTTTTCATTTTCGTGAATTTCGTGTGATGAATACGCTCATCAAAAAAGGATCCAATACACCAAAGCTAAAAACACAGTCGCAAATCAAAGATTTGGTCGCAAGTCTATCGACTTGCTCGGCTGAGGTCGTCCGCTTTCAGCGTCCAACCCGCCTCCGCTAAGGCCGCCCCTGCGGGACAGCCCGCTTACACCAATCTCTTCAGCATCCGTTCCTTCTTCGCCCGTGCCGCGTTCGCCGCCCGGTCGACCCCCTTCTTCATCTCGTCAAAGTCCCTGCCCGGCCGGTCCACTACCTTCTTTACCGGCGTATACGGAGCCTCACGGAACTTCGGCTGGAACTCTCCCTCCACGCCGTCCTTGATCAGCCGGGACACCCCCGGACCCTCGCGGACGAACCCGATCCGCTCCATCGGGACACCCGCCGTCCCGACGACCCGGATGATCTCGTCCGCATACTCAGGCGGCGCGATCACGAGAAGTCCATCCAGACTCACGCCCAGATAATCGATCCCGAGCTTATCCAGCAAAGCAAGAACCTTCGGCTCGATAAGTCCCCTAAGCGGCGCATCTTCGACGACCACCGTCGCTTTCGCCGTTTCCGCGATCTCGAACACGTCGCCCCGAAGACCGCCGTTCGTAATATCCGTCATCGCGTGGATATGCGGGAACACCTCCGAGTTGATCAGCGCATCGCAGGCTTTCAGGAAATGCAGATTGATCGTCTCTTCGACCACATCCGCATTCCCGGAATACAGTGCGGCCGTCGCGATCGTCCCGCCGCCGGCCCCTCTCGTCATCAAAAGGACATCGCCCGGAACCGAGGATCTGCGGGCCGTCACGTGCTTTGCCACGCCGACAACGCCCACACATCCCGTCATCCGGTCGCCGAGAACCATATCCCCGCCGATTCTCAGAGTCGAGCCGGCCACAAGCGGCACGCCTAAAGCATCCGAGACCGTCGTGATTCCTGCCGTGTAGTCGAAAAGCTTCGCCACGTCCCCGTCGTCCGCGATATGCACGTCCGAGATCAGACCGACGGGTTTTGCGCCCATCACATACACATCGCGAAGCGTCGCCCGGGTCGCATGGAATCCCGCAAGGAACGGGAAATCCGACAGACGCGAGTGCATGCCGTCCACCGTCGTGATAATATACTGACCGTTCGCATCGACGACCCCGCCGTCGTCCATCTGATCGACACCGACCTGTGCAGAGGTCTGCCCGATCACGTGAGCGATCTTTCTGTGCGCATAAAAATCCCCCGAGCCGCGGGACCCCACGCCGAACTCGCCCATCGAAACGCCGGCATGTTCATACTCGAACAGATCGCCCTTCAGCCCGCTTGTCACCTTCACTTCTTCGATGACGGCCCTCGCGAACTCCCGTGCAAACCCCTCATCGATATTTTTTATATCCAGAATGCGTTCCTGAAGAAGTTTTTCGATATCCTCTTCAGAGATATCCTTATGCATGCTCCGCCGAACGAAGCCTTCCACGTCCATACAAAATAGATGTGAAGGGACAGACTATAAAGACATGAGGTTAAATTCCCGAAGAAGTATTTTCTGAAGGAGCACACTAATATATCAGATATGACTTCCCTCGAAAAAACGATGGCCTTCGCCGCCACGATCGCAGGATCCGACCCGTCCGCCGGGGCGGGGATCCAGGTCGACCTGAAAACCATGGCCGCCTGCGGCGTGTGGGGGATGACCGTGATCGCGGCCCTGACCGCCCAGAACGCGACGCACGTTCTCGACGCATCGAGCATCCCTGCGGCCTTCATCAAAAAACAGATCGACGCACTCGAAGAGGATTTCCCCATCTGCTGCTACAAAACAGGCATGCTGAAAAATGCGGAGACGGTCGGGATCGTCGCCGAAAGCATTCCAGAGGGGCGAAACCTCGTCGTCGACCCGGTGCTTCTCGCAACAAAAGAGTACCGGCTTCTGGATCTGGCCGGCCAGGAGATGCTCACTGCCGAACTTCTGCCGCGGACCACCGTGATCACGCCGAATCTCCCGGAAGCCGCGGCCCTTTCGGGAGTCGCGATCACCGGCCCTGAATCCATGGAAGAGGCTGCATACTGGTTCATCGATCGCGGGGCGAAGGCTGCCGTTATCAAAGGCGGGCATGCACATTTCAGGCTTGGGACCGATGTCTTTGCCGATAAAAACGGCCTGATGCTCGTCGAAGGCGAGGTCGCGCCTTTCACGGACGTCCACGGATCGGGCTGCTGCTATGCATCCGCGATCGCCGCCCATATTGCTCTCGGCTATCCGGTCAGGGACGCAGTCCTCGAAGCAAAAAAGTTCGTCAGCGGCGCAATACAATACTCATGGGAATATGCCCCGGGACGAAGAACGATGAATCCCGGCTGGCAGCAGCACAAAACCTATTATAAAAAATTCTGACCGTCTTTTTTTGCGTACCGTGAAAAAGCACCTCTATATTTATCATAAGAAAAAGCAAACTATTACCCCATGACCGAAACGGCACGCAAAGCCGGACGCAGTAATCGTCCGGCTGAACGCGAGCATAAATCCGAGGGATTTGTGCCCCACAACATGATGGACTACGAGGAAACCTATTCCACGTTCTCTATTGCGGTGCCTGAGTATTACAACTTCGGCTTCGACGTTGTTGATGCATGGGCGAAAAAGGATCGAAATAAACTCGCCATGATCTGGACCAATCAGGAAGGAAATGAGAAGTACTTCACCTTCCGGCAGATGATGAATCTGTCCAACCAGATCGCGAACATGATGTTCAAACAGCATATCGGCAAAGGCGACAGAGTCATGCTGTTCCTGCCGCGTGTCCCCGAGTGGTGGACCTTTGCGCTTGCTGCAATAAAAATCGGCGCAGTGATCTGCCCGTCTCCGGTCATTCTAACTCCCCACGATCTAAAATACCGAATAAACCAGGGCAGGTTCAAGATGATCGTCACGAACACCGAGAACGCCTGGAAGATCGAGGAGATCGCGGGCGACTGCCCGTCGCTCCAGATAAAATTCCTGACCGACGGCGATGCGCCCGGATGGATAAACTATCAGAAGGAACAGATTCACCCGGCACGTGCCTCGACCAAGCTTAGTTCGATCGTTCGAAGCGTTCGGACCAAAACGACCGATCCGATGCTGATCTTCTTCTCGTCGGGAACGACAGCCGACCCGAAGATGGTTCTGCACAATCATGCCTATCCGCTCGGCCATATCGTGACCGGCAAGTTCTGGTATGATCTGACGGAAAACGATCTCCACTTCACGGTCGCCGATATGGGCTGGGGTAAATCCTCGTGGGGTAAGTTCTATGGTCCGTGGATGCAGGGGGCCTGCGTCTTCGTCTATGACTACCGCGGGAAGTTCAATGCGACCGAGCTTCTGCCGCTGATCGAGAAATACGAGATCACGACGTTCTGTGCTCCGCCGACGATCTACCGTATGCTGATCCTTGCGGATCTGGAGACCTTCGACTTTTCCGAGCTGCGTCACTGCCTTTCTGCCGGCGAGACGCTGAACCCGGAGGTCAACCGCGTGTGGGAGGAAGGAACCTGCAAGAAGATCTACGAGGCATACGGCCAGACGGAAACGGTGACCGTGATCGGCACGTTCCTGTGCATGGAAGTCAGACCAGGTTCGATCGGCAAACCGGCTCCGGGCTGGAAGATCGAGCTGCACGACGATATGGGCAATAAGGTCCCGCCTGGAGTCGAGGGCAGGATCGCGATCAAGACGAGCGACCCCTCACCGGTCGGTCTGTTTACCGAGTATCTGGATGACCCGAAGGCAACCGCGAAGGTGTTCATCAACGGCTGGTACTACACGGGAGACAAGGCGACGGTCGATGAAGACGGCTACTTCTGGTTCATGGGCCGCGACGATGATATGATCAAATCGTCCGGATACCGTGTTTCTCCGGCAGAGGTCGAGTCGGCGCTGATCGAGCACCCGGCAGTCAAAGAGTCGGCAGTCGTCGGCAGCCCCGACCCGATCCGCGGCGTGATCATCAAGGCGTTCGTCGTCTTAAAAGACGGATATAAGGGATCTGATGTTCTGATCAAGGAGATGCAGAACCATGTCAAGACCACGACCGCCCCGTATAAGTATCCGCGTGCGATCGAGTTCGTGGAGGAGCTTCCAAAGACGATCTCAGGAAAGGTCCGGAGAGTTGAGCTCCGCAATCTCGAGATGAAGAGATATCAGGAAGCTCATCACGAAGAGTTCTCTGAAAAGAAGGACTAAACTTTTTCTTTTTTTTTGAAGCGTTTGTATTCGAGAGTTTTGGAGATATTTATGGGCATGTCCCCATATCAGTGATGTCCCTACGATTTGAGCGGGATTCATTGGATAGTATAAATCATCACACGAAATTCACGAAAGCGTCCACGAAAACACGAAACTTTCGAAAATCAGCGAAATACACCAAAGGGTATACGAATATTATTTTTGGGAGAATAGAGTTAGTTGTAGAGATAGAAGATTATTTTAACGCGAATTTTTATTCGAGGTGCGGGGACGCGACTCCGGCGCGGAGCGTCCCGCGGTGGAGATATCCTAAGGTTTTTCGTGTAAGGTATTCTTTGGAACGATGAGATATCCCACCGCGAATAATCGCGAATTAACGCGAATCGCATTTTTCCAGTTCCGCCCTCTTGACCTTCGGTCGCGTCCCTACGCTCCGCCTTATCGGCTCCGCGTGGTCGAGATGGCGAAACGAAAAATGCTGGAAAACCCGCGTCGGGGGTTTTCTTATCTCTCACGGGCTGAGGTTCTGGAACATGATCCCAAGCCGGGTGATGAGAGCTGCAAGGATGAAGTAGCCGATGACGATGTGAATCGTTACGCAAATGAATGCCGGGTAATCCAGCCCTTCGGTTGCCAGATCAGTGATGCTGAAGACCATGAGATTGGTCTGCATGACGGCGGTGACGATATCCGGGGTGTTCAGAATTGTAGTACTGGCATTCTCAAGAATCGGACTTGACTGGAGCGGAAGAACAAACTGATAGATGAAGGCCCATAAAATATTCCAGGCGAAGAATATGCCGATGACGCGTATTGTTGAACTGCCGTAGTCCGTAAGGCACCAGAAAAGCCGGACAAAACTATTGATGATCGTATCGATAAAGCTACCCTTTGTTTCCCATTTATGCTGTTCATCTTTTATTTTTTTGGAGTTTAGGTTGGGGGTATCATTTGTGACAGGATGGAGTATGCACCACATATCCCATAGTATCTTTGAAATCTTTCCCAGATATAGGTAAAATTTCGGTTTCTCATACCACTTTTCCCAGTGTATTTCCCGGATATTCCGCACCAGTCTTGTTCTCAGATTCGGGTCTATGCGGGTCGCGGAAAGCGCAGTCCCCGTAAAATCTGTATGTTTGTCTATGGTGTTTTCGGTAAACAGAGTCTCCCCATCAACGATTGTATAGATAAATTGTGCCTCATCGAGGTGGGCGAACATGAAGTCTGCCCCTTCGAGATATGCCATCAGGAAGTTTGCCTTTTTGAGGTCTGCTCCCACGAAGTTTGCCACTTCGAGGTGTGCCCCTTCGAAGTTTGCCCCTTTGAGGTCTGTCAAACAGATGATTGCCCCTTCGAGATGTATTCCTATAAAACGCACACCGCGGGATATTGCCTCCTGGAAATCTTTACTCGAAAAATTAGGTCTGTTAAACTCAGAATCCCTCTTCACAAGCGCAAAAACATTTTCTGTATCCCACTCTCTCTTTGGATACAACCTCTTCCATTCCGATTCCAGATACTCCAGATACAGAGCATTCCACTCATCTATTCTCTTGTTCTCTGCACACTCGATCAAAAAATCAAAACTCAGCTTTTCATACAGCTCCTGATTCCACACCTCAGGTCTTTTATCCATAATAGAATGAATAGTCCCTTATTCATGATTATCATTACTCAAAATGTAGCAGGAGCACTATTTATTAGAATCCTTGGTTGATAATTTTGATGTGGGTGTATTCTTCTTTACAAAAGAGAGTACTTTCGCCAGACTTTGAAAATTAGAATATCTCCACCGCGGGCCGCTCCGCGCCGGAGTCGCGTCCCCGCACCCCGAATAAAAAAAAGGATGGGGGCTAAATAGAAAAAACCGGCACGCCGGTTTTTCCTATAGCATTTTTCAAGAGAGGGTGCGATTCCTGCGCAGGCGAAGCCCAAATGGGCTGTGCCCATTTGAGGCGGCACGCAAACCTTCGGTTTGCACGCATAAGCCGGAGCAGAGCACCCGAACGTAAGGAAAATGCGATTCGCGAAGATTGGAGGAGATTCGCGGTAAAATAATCTCTTGTATCCACACTCAGTAATACCCTTCCCGAATTAGAAACAGCCCAACCCCGCGTAAATCCGATTCAGAGAAAACCGCACGGGATATCCACGGCGCATTTCCCGCAGATGTTCGCCCCGTACATCCTCTCATTCTCCTGACACAGCGAAAAACAGACCCGGCGGTCGAACCCGTCCTCGGTCAGTGCTCCCGTTGGGCAGTTTTTCACGCACTTTTGACACTTGCCGGTCAGTTTATACAAACACCGCTCCTTTGTCTCCGGCACATCAGGCGTGATGGGAAGATCCGTAACAAGCGAACCGAAGCGGCCGCATGAACCGACCCGGGTGATCAGAAGATTGTTCAGACCAAACCTGCCGAGACCCGCGATCTCTGCGACATGCCGCTGGGACCAGCAGCTCATCAGGATCTCTTTATCCAGATGCACGGCGTTTTGCGCAAAAGCGGCCCGATAGCCGCGATCCCTGAGATGATCGATCAAAGCAGCGTTTAAGGAAGCGATCAGCCGGTTCGTTTCCACATAACACTCGGCCCACCGCTTCGAAGCGTATCTCCCGGAAACATTCGAGAGGGCGACCACCTTTTGAAACGGCAAAAAATAGGAAATGACGACCGTCGGATCGGAAAGGATCTCGGCCGGCATCAGATGTCCCGGCATCACGACGCTTTTCAGGGCTGGAAACATCGGGGATGCGCAGTCCGCAAATCCGACCAGCGGTTTTCGCAGATGGGAAGCGTCTTTCACATACGCTTCGATGAAGGCAGTGATCTCTTCCCGCATCCGCCTACTCCTTAAAGACCATGTCCAGGAGATCGACCGCCTGGATAAGTCCATAGGAGCCCTTCGCCTGCACCTCTTTTTCGCTGTAGACCTGAACATCGTCCGGCTCGCCGAGACCGCGGATCGCGAACGGGACCAGATCGTTCGTGTGAGTCTTTTTCGCGATCGGGGTCGGGTGGTCGGGCATCAGCATGATGCAGCCTTCGAAGTTGTCGAGGATATAACCGATCGCCTTGTCCAGATTCTCGATCGCTTTGATCTTCTCTTCAAGACTTCCCAGGTGTCCTGCCTCATCCGTCGCTTCGACATGCATGTACACGAAGTCAGCATCGCCGTTCGCGGTCTCGACTGCCGCCTGAGCTTTCCCAAGGAAGTTCGTGTCGAGATAGCCGGTTGCTCCGGGGACCGTGACGACTTCCATGCCGGCGCACTTCGCAAGACCGAACAGCAGATCGACCGCAGAGATGACCGCTCCCTTCTTATGATATTTTTCAGAGAAGGCCGGCATCGCAGGCTTTGATCCCCCGCTCCAGGGCCAGATCGTTGTCGCCGGGTTTTTCCCTGCGGCGATGCGCTTTTTATTTACCGGGTGGTTCTCGAACACATCGGAGGCCCGAACGATGAAGTTCATCAGACGCTCGGCATCCTCTCCTTTCGGGAGATAATCATTGATGACCTCGCCGACGATGTCGTGCGGAGCGGTCGTCTCGGATCCTTTGCCGTTTGGAAGCATCATGACATTTCTGTAGGAGACGCCCGAATACCATCCTGCTTCCGGGATCTTCTCTTTGAGAGCCTCGAAAAGCTCTGCTCCCTCAGCGCTGGAGATATGGCCGGCGGCAAAATCCTTCATCTTCCCGTTCTCGACCGTGACCAGATTGCACCGGTAGGCGAGATCCCCCTCCTTAAAGGGGATCCCCCTGCTGAGCGCTTCGATCGCTCCGCGGCCTGTATAGTATTTCATCGGATCGTAGCCGAGGATCGACATATTGGCAACGTCCGAGCCGGGAGACAGCGAGTCGTCCACCGTTTTCAGCATGCCGCATCTTCCTTCGCGGGCGATCCTGTCCAGATTGGGTTTATTTGCCACTTCGAGCGGGGTCTTTTCCCCAAGCTCAGCAAGTGGCTCGTCTGCTGCACCGTCAGCCAGAATTAGAATATATTTCATGGAAATCTCACATATATATCTGGTCGTTATCTGAATAAATTACTTGGTTGCGACACAGAGAGAACGAACGCTAATTATGGAAGGCACGTCCAATACATAAGATAAGTATGGATATTATCAGAGGGGTGTGCATGGCGGTCGCCGACAGCGTGCCGGGAGTTTCCGGCGGGACGATCGCATTTTTACTTGGATTTTATGACAAATTTATCTCCTCAGTGGATGATCTTCTTACCGGGACGATCGCAGAACGAAAGGCCGCGTTCCCGTTTCTGTTCAAACTTGCCGTCGGCTGGGCCGCTGCATTTCTCATCTGCGCCGTGATCCTCGCAAATCTTTTCGATACCTATGTGTATGAAATAAGTTCGGTTTTCATCGGGCTGACCGTCTGCGCCGTTCCAATTGTGGTGATGGAGGAAAAAGAAACCATGAAAGGAAATTATCTGCACAGTATCTTTGCAGTGATCGGCGTGGCGGCAGTTCCTCTTCTGATGTACTTTAATCCGGTGACCAGAGAAAGTTCGGTCGATCTGACACAGATTTCTCCCCAGCTCGGCCTGTTTCTTTTCATTGCCGCGGTGCTTTCGATATCGGTGATGGTTCTCCCCGGTATCTCCGGCTCGACGATGCTTCTGATCATGGGACTTTACGTTCCGCTGATCTCGGCAGTGAGTGCGGTCGTCCATCTGCAGTTTCAGTATGTGCCGATGCTGATCGTTTTCGGTCTCGGGATGATCACGGGGCTCGTTTTTATCGCGAAACTTCTGCGGCACTGTCTGGAAAAATACCGCTCGCAGACGATCTATCTCAGCATTGGGCTTTTGATCGGCTCACTGTATGCGATCGTTCTCGGGGCGACCACGCTTGACGTGCCAAGACCCCCGATGAGCATCGAGACGTTCAGTATCCTCTTCTTTTTGCTCGGCGCAGGGATCCTCGCCGGTCTGCAGTATAAGAAAAAACGGGCGGAAAAGAAATCGGCATAAAAACCGATGCTGACTTTTTTGGTCAAAATACTTTTTTTAATATGAGGAATCACACGTTGTAATCTATCTCTCTTTTTCGTGGTGCGGGGACGCGACTTCGGCGCGGAGCGTCCCCCGGTGGAGATATCCCTGGGTTTTGTATTTGGGATAGGTATTCTTGTTTGTGGGAGTATATGACTGATTTCGCTTGAAATAAATTAGATAATGAATAGTTGGAAAGTAAATTCAAAAACGTGATGGAATGAATGAAATTTTTTGTGTATTTTTTCATTCATTATTTGGACTAAGATTCTGAAACATGATACTCAATCTGGCAACTAATGCAGCAAGGATGAAATACCCTACGAAGACATGAAGGAAGACAAAGAATAATGTAAAAGATTCAATCTTCGTGGTGGCCATATCAGTCAAGCTAATAATCATAAGATTAGATTTCATCCAATCGGTAAGGAATATGATAATATTACCCCCTATATTTGTCAAAAATGGACTTGTATACTGAGTCATTAATTCATTAAAATCATTCCCAAGCCATAAAAAATAAATTATTGCGAATATTGTATTCCACAAAACAAATGCACAGACTGGTCTTATGGTAGATGCCCCATAGTCAGTCAGGAACCAGAACGGGCGCATTATGATTTGTAAAAATTTATGATTTTTATACCAATCGTTCCATCTATAAACTCGAATATTTTTTTCAATCCGAGTTTTTGTAAGCGTATCTATTCGGTATGTACCTAATGCAACATTACTAAAATCCGTTCCTTTTTTTTCTCCCTCCTGTTTTCCAGCAATTTAACCGATATTGAATACCATTTTGAGAATTTCTAACAACCTTTTTTTTGACAGAAAGTACGAGAATATCTATCAACCCATTTTTTAACGCGAATCATGATTTAAGGAAGATTGGCTACATCCATACCCCCTCACCCCCCCAAAAAAAAGAAGAATACCCAT
>NIZU01000013.1 GCA_003315675.1 Methanocorpusculum sp. MCE | reverse complement strand
GGCGTTGATACAGTGGTCTGGCAGGAGTTTCAGAGACAACTTGACCTGAAAGGTCTGAAAATTGAACAAGGTATGATTCAGGATGCAACGTTTGTGTATGCTGAACCCGGTCATTGTAAGAAAGACACGCCGCGAGGAGATCAGGCAAAAACACGACGGGATAAAGATGGAAAAATCATGTCCAAGAACGGCAAAATACACTATGGATATAAACTTCATACCATCATGGATACGACGCACGATCTTATTCGACGCATTGAAACCACCACGGCAAATGTTCATGATAGTCAGGTGGACCTCTCAGAAAAAGGGGAAGTGGTCTATCGGGATCGGGGATATCAGGGAGCAAAATGCAAGGGATATAGTGCCACAATGAAAAGGGGAGCGAGAGGGCATCCCATTGGCATACGAGATAAACTGAGAAATCTGCGAATAAGTAGGAAGAGATCAAAGGGCGAGAGACCCTATGCAGTGATCAAAAATGTTTTTCATGCAGGGTTGGTGAAGGTAACAACGCTGCAAAGAGTACGAGTGAAAAATATGCTGGCTGCATTTTGTTATAATATCTATCAGGTGAAAACGATTCAAAACAGAGTGTAAATTAAAAAAAACGTCAAGGAATAATGGGTATTCTTCTTTTTTTTGGGGGGTGAGGGGGTAGGGATGTAGCCAATCTTCCTTAAATCATGATTCACAATAAAAAATGGGTTGATAGATATTCTCAGTATTGCTGTTTTAATCTCAGGATTCGGAATCGAGTACAGCACAGACGTTTTCGGTCGTATCTCTGATCAGTTTGACTGATTTTGCAAACAGTTCTTCTTCCTCATCAGATAACTTAACGCCGATCGGGAATACCCCTCCGCGTGTTATCCGGGCAGGAACGCTCACGCATACGCCTTCGTGTCCGAACACCTCGCGGCGGATCTGTGTGGAGACGGTGAGCATCCGGTTTTCATCCTCGACGATGGTTCGTACCAGTGTTGCGATTGCATCGCCGGGACCGTACACCGTTGCTCCTATTGCCTGGATTATGTAGGAGCCGCTCGATTTCACCCGCTGGATCATCTCATCACGCGGGAGTTTTGCAACGCCCATAAGATTGTCGATCTGGATACCCCCGACCGTCGTCGCGGACCACATAGGGACCATGGTGTCGCCGTGTTCGCCGATGATGCGGGTATGTATCTCGCTGACGTGTACGTTGAAAAACTCTGCAAGGCATGCCTTGAGCCGCATCGAATCAAGATGGGTTCCAAGACCAAACACTCTGTGCGGCATCATCCCCGAATACTTCAGCGCAACCGTTGTCATGATATCCACGGGATTTGTCACGACAAGGAGGATCGCCTCGGGCGCCATACGCCCGACCTGTTCGGCAAAGAACTTTACAATCCGCGCATTCTCAAGAGCCAGATCCAGACGGGTCTGTGTAGCTTTTCTTGGAATGCCGGACGTAAGAACGATTATATCGGAACTGCGAAGCTCTTTTGGCGTTGTACCGAACGTTACACGGGTATTCGTTCCCCGTGCCGCAAAAGAGTCCATCATATCATGGGCGAGACCGTCCAGATATTGTTCATTTCCAGGTCTGCCGTACAGACACATCTCCTGCACATGCGGAAATTGGGATACGGCATGTGCTATATATGAGCCTACCTGACCCGTGGCACCGATAATCGTCACTTTTGCCATAAGAACCCTTAAAAGATAATTGGGACACGTTTTCGGTTGGAAGCACATATCCACCCTCTGTTACATATCCCTTCTCCGCCCCGCAACCCTGCGGGCGCCATGCGTTTACGGTAAGGTCTGCTCCCTTCCGGGCCTGAACCGGTGCCCACAACAATGAGATAATACATCCCTCCGGATGTATCCATCACATCCGCTGACCTCGCAGGACAAGGTATCAACGTTGGAACATGCAACATTGGAAGGACTGACACAGCCGTCCTCAAACTTCGTCCCCTGCGTATTGGCAGTTTCAGGTTACAGGTGACGCCAAGCCACCCGGACTAGTCCCAATATATATGGGATGCCCGGAGAATAAAATGATGTAGGGTATGAACCTGTTTTTGATGATCTCAATAATAAATATTTGGAATTATTTCTCTCCTGCTGAATACGGATTGGAATTATCAGTTTTAAGTGGGTGTAAGAGAATCTGGTGCTTCTTTTAATTCAATTGATCCCTTAAGATCTATCCATAAAATTGCTTCCTTTTTCGTAACCTCTCCCTTTACTTTCAGATCCTTTATCTTTGGTTTATTTCACCTTGGAGTCTGGAGTGTTATGCATACTTTAGCAATCGATGTTTCGCCGGTGGAATGTAATGGTTCAAGAAGTTCTGTATGGCCATAAAGTTCGCATAGCGCTGTTCTTTCACCAATTTGTGTGCAGAGGTATTTTTTTATATTCACTGGTGCCTCAAATGTGTATCCCGATTCTTTTGTATAAGACGGTAGGGTCACACTTGCTTCGACCGATTGAATTGTCACCTTGCCACTAGGGCTAATATTTATCACATTTTTTCCGGTTCGGGTAACTTTCGTTTCGATATCAATACTTTTTGGAGCCAGTAAGAGAATCTTTGATTTCTTGTCCATTTCAATATTGAAACGAACCCAATTTAAATATGTATTTGTCGGGTCCTCCATATTAACAGTTAAATCAAGCATTATGGTAAAAAAAGAGTTTTCCGCGAGTAGTTTAGATTTCTCAGGTTTATTTTTAAGTATTTCGTTCAGGGCATTAAGGGGAACTGTGTTCAGCTGTGCATACGCGTATGCATTTCCTTGTGGTCTATCTAAGAATCCTTCGTCTAGACCCCACATTCGTCCTTTTTCTGAGGGGGCTGTTTCCAAACTTGCATGCGCGTGCGCCTTTCCTCGTGGTATGTTAAAAGATACTTCTCCTAGACCCTGCATTTGTTCTCTTTCTGGGGAAACAATGGAAAATGTGAGTTCAGTTTTTACTCCTTCGAATTTTTCACCATTCTCTGACATAAAATGGATATCTATATATCCAACCATATATATATATCTAAAAATTTTCAAAATCTGTCAAAGTTACTTGCGCAAAAACTTAGATGGATGCGCATGACTAAAAATCAACTTCTCATCAAAATTTATCTTCGTTATCCTTTTCAAATCGTTGTGATTGGGGCGGACGAGTGTTTATATGTAGTATGTGGTGTGCATCAGAGATCAGTCCATTTGATTGATTATATCCTGAATTTGACAGTTAGTGGAAATGCCACATAATGAATGCCCCTAAGCATTTTTCAAAAGCCATGATAAACTCTCTCGCGAGTCACTTACTTTTCAGAATAAATCTTCAATGTATCACATATTTTTCTAATTATGGGGTGCGGGAGGGCGACTTCGGCGCGGAGCCCGACGCGGTGGAGATATCCTATATGCCGTGGCCCCCATATGTTTCCGGGTAGTTCGATGGAGATGGAATATTCAGATATTACGTATGCGGTGTTGGGGTGTAGATCCAATTCGGGAAGTATTAGATCATGATCATACTCCCAAACTACTTCCCTTCAAAATCCCTCTAATACCCCCCCAATCCCTTCCGTTTTGACTATTCAATGACAGAATCGCTAAGCAGGACGTTAACGCGAGCCTTGAACATAAGATATTTCCACCGCGGGACGCTCCACTGAATATTGCGTTCTATATGACACAACCATTCCGCTCACCGTGACACAACAAGTCCGCTGAAATGATACAAGAATTCCACACATGACCCGCACAGATTCCTTTCAATCCGTCATAGCAAACATTCAT
>NIZU01000012.1 GCA_003315675.1 Methanocorpusculum sp. MCE | reverse complement strand
ATGCCTGGTTGAGACCAAAGCTGCTGAAAGTCCCCATACATACTACTCAACGTACGAAAAGAAAGTACTTTCTGTCAAAAAAAAGGTTGTTAGAAATTCTCAATATTTCATTCGATCCCTGATATCTGATTTAACATCCGACGAATTTTTGTGGAAATTTTGAGGTGTCATGAAATGATAGAAAAACCGGTGCGCCGGTTTTTCCTAAAGCATTTTTCCAGACGGCGTGCGATTCTTGCGTAGGCGAAGCCCAAACAGGCAAAGCCTGTTTGAGGTGGCACGCATAAGCCGGAGCAGAGCACGACGGCGCAAGAAAAATGCGATTCGCGTTAAGTCGCGGTTAAATTACTTTACGCTTCCACATATATCCCAACTTAATTCCTCCGCCTCTATCCCCCCTTTTCGTGCATTTCGTTGATTTTCGAAAATTTGGTGTGGGGGGTAGAGGAGGGTATGATTTGTATCCCAATCCAATCGATTTTTTTATTTTCGTGTTTTCGTTTTTATTTTTGTGCATTTCGTGTGATGGATGGTACCACTAAAAAAATACCATACTCGAAACCGAAGTACAACCAAAAAATAAGCGTGGAGATATCTCTCGAAATTTACCTTTGACCTGATACAAGAATATACACCCGGGATTTTTCCTTAGCCCCTCTATACACGAAGCCCGCTTTTTCGAGCACCCTTTGCGATGCCGCATTCCACTCATACGGCTCGGCGAAGATCTCGTCGATCGCAAACCTGCAAAACGCCAGACCGCAGACCTCTTTCACCATCTTTGTCATGATCCCTTTGCCCCAGTAGGGTTTGCCGAGCCAGTAGCCGAGCTCCGCCGTCCTCTCGCCGCGGCAGAACACGCCGATGCTGCCGACTGCTGTATCGTCATCGGTTATCGCAAGGCAGAGATTTTCCCCCGGGTCCTGCTGATGGCAAAACGCGATGAACGCTTTCGCATCCTCAAGGCCGTACGGCGAAGGAAACCCTGCCCGCAAATTACGCGCCAGCAGAGGTTCATTCGCAAAAAAAGCAAGAGAAGGAGCATCACGCTCCTCCCAGGGTCGAAGGCCGATCTGCAAACTTTCTCACTCTATGATCTGGCTTTCGGCGAACCGGTCTTCCGTTGCAAGCAGGAACTCAGGCGACTGGGAGATCGCTCCCTTCGGGCAGATATCGATGCACTGACCGCAGAAAATACAGTTTCCGACATAGATCCGCACCCTCTTCTGGGCACGCGGCTTGTCTTCGGCATCCTTTGCGGGAGGGACCGGGTACACGACCTGTTCGATCGCATGGGCCGGACAGACCTTCATACACAGGCCGCACCCATTGCAGAGGTTTCGGTCATAGAGCAGTTTGCCCCGCATCGCGGCCGGCGTCTCCACCGGAGGGATCAGTTCGGCTTTTCCTTCGCCGACCTGCCCTAAAAATCCGGTGATGGTTTTTGGGAGGCGTGCTGCGGGGAAGAGATTTGTGACCGGCTTTTTCACCGACTGGGCCAGGATCTCTTTTAACATGGGAAACATTTCAGAGACCTCCCATCAGAAAAGCGTCCAGCATCAGAATAATGATCGCCGCGATTCCAAGACCGCCGAAGACGAACCAGTAGACCATCACGACCTGCGTGATACGGAATCTTGCCATCATCGTTCGGATCACTGTCACCGAAAGGATCGAGACGATGACCACTTTCACGAAGAAAAAGACCAGATCGATTGCCGCGGCTCCGGTTCCCGTGAGGCCGAAGACCGGCGAAAGATTCCAGGGTAAGAGGATGATAACGCCGAACGCGATCATCGCGACCGTTTTCACGGCCTGGGCAAGGGAGAAGACGCCGAGATTTCTGCCGGAATACTCGACCAAGATACCTCCCGCAAGTTCCGTTTCCGCTTCCGGCGTATCGAACGGGATCTTCGAGAGTTCTCCGGGAGTGATCCAGGCAAAGAGGATCAGAAGGATCAGAAGACCTATGATCCCGAGGGGTCCGACAACATCCCAGACGGATGTCTGCATCAACGTTGTAAAGGAGAACGGGTTCGCAATGTTCGCGGCCATAAGTCTCCAGGCGATGATGATTACGGATACCGCGAGCGGCAGTTCGTAGGCGATCATCGAGACCATTTCACGCTGGGCACCAACCGTTGCATACGGCGAGCCCGAGGCAAATCCGCCGATCACAAGAGCAAGCGACGGAACGATCAGGAGATAGAGGACGAGGATCATATCGCCCGCATAGCCGAGGATCGGGGCAAGGCTTCCAAACGGCAGGTAGAGAAGCACCGCGATTGAGGAGGCGAGAGCGACGATCGGCATCAGATTGAAGAGCCAGGGGATCGCGTTTGCCGGCACGATGCTCTGTTTGGCGAACAGTTTTTTCACATCGGTGAACGGCTGGGAAAGGGGCGGGCCCATGCGTGCCTGCATGTGGGCGACGATTCGCCGGTCGATTCCTGCAAGGAACAGGCCGACGATGATCGAAAGTATCGCAAGAACCACCGTTCCGCCGACGGCTGAGAGGATGATGTTCATTGCATCATCCTCCGGGACTTTTCGTAGGACATCTTTGCGAGCTGTTCTTTCGTAAAGATCTTCGTGGATCCGTTATCCGTAACGGCGACCCGGTCGGTGCAGGACATGCACGGATCGATCGAGGCGACGATGACCGGGATGTCGGCGAGCTGGGCGCCTTTCAGAATGATCGGCCAGACATGCGCATTACTGTAGGTCGATGCCTTGACCTTCCAGGCAATTGGAGCTTCCGCTCCGTCCAGTGCCACATAATGGACCGCTTCGCCTCTCGGGGCTTCGTGTCGTCCGACCGCCTCGCCCGATGCCTTCTTGCAGGTCGAGAGGATCTTTGCGACTTTTTCTTCCCAAATGACGGGTCCAGGCGGCATGTTGTCGAGACATGTCTCGATGATCTCGACCGACTGGGCGACCTCGAAGATGCGGACCACGATCCGGTCGTAGGTATCTCCGTTCACGTCGCTTCCGTAGATGGTCGGCATGACCGGTTTGATGTCGAGATCCCCGTATGAACAGTAGGGATAATCCACGCGGAGGTCGGCTGTCACGCCGGATGCCCGCGAGGTAGGACCGACGGCAGAATACGCCATCGCGGTCTCGAATGAAAGAAGGCCGGTTCCGACGCAGCGGGATTTGATTACCGCGTCTTCGAGGAAGAGCTTCTTCAGTTTTCCAAACAGGTCCTTGTAGGTGTTCAGACATTTGCGGATCTTTGCATGCTGATCCTCGGTGATGTCCCGGCGGGTTCCGCCGATCTGGATGATGTCGTAGTTGACCCGGTTCCCGGTGATCACTTCGATCGCGTCCATCGCCTCTTCGCGGACCCTCCACGCAAGATAGAACAGCGTGTCGAATCCAAGTTCGTGAGCGGCGACTCCTGCCCAAAGCAGGTGGGACTGGATACGCTCGAACTCGGCGATGATCGTTCTGACGTAATCGCCCCGTTCGGGGACGGTGATGTCCGCGATCTGTTCGACCGCTCTTGCAAAGGAAAGCGAGTGGGTCACGCCGCAGATACCGCAGATCCGGTCCGTGAGATGCACGATCTGGACAGGGTTTCTTGAAAGACCCATCCACTCGATGCCGCGGTGGGTCTGGCCCGGCGTGAAGTCGGCCGAGATGACCTCTTCACCGACCACGGTCAGTTCGATGTGGATCGGCTCTTTTAAGGCCGGGTGGATCGGACCGACCGGCACGATGTAGGGTGCTTTTCCGGCCATTTACTCATCCTCCAGAGGAGCAGGCGGCCGGTTTTCCGGTCTGCCGCATGCCCAGAGATTTTTGATCATCGAGTCAGGGATCCTCTTTTCATCCTTTCGCAGCGGATAGACATCTTTTGGGAAATCCTGCGGCAGGAAGAATCTGTGTTTTGCCGGCGGCAGACCGTCGATGATGATGCCGAGATACTCCCGTTTCTCCTGCTCGGTGAAGGCCGCGCCTTCCATCAGATCGGTGATCGTCGGGATATGGGGGTCTGCTTTCGGGATGTCGGTCGAAATGATGACCATGCATTCGGTGTTTTCGATCCCGCCGTAGAGCGAGAAGATGTACTGGACGCGGAGGTTTGGATCTTTTGCTCCTTTGTCGTATCCGGAAATGCAGGACAGGTGGGGATATCTGATCTTCATCAGTTCCTCAACGGCCTGATGGATCGCTTCCTTGTGGATCGTGATCCAGATATTGCTGTTTTCCCGTTTCTTTACACCCTCGGCTCTGACTCTGATGGAGGAGTCCAGCATAGAATCGCCGAGTGCGGCTTTGAGTATCTCCACTACTTCCGCAGGGGTATATATTTCGTCCATTATTTTCCTCCTTCGAGTCGTTCGAGCTTCGCGATCGCCGTAACCACGCCGTTTATAATTGCCTCTGGTCTCGGCGCACATCCCGGGACATACACGTCCACCGGGATGATCTGATCGACCGGGCCTGCCAGATTGTATGACGTCGAAAACACGCAGCCCGACTGGCAGCATGTTCCAACGACCATCACGACTTTGGGTCCTGCTATCTGGGCATAGACCCGGCGAAGTCTGTCGGCCATCTGATTCGTGACTGGTCCAGTTACGAGTAAAACGTCAGCATGGCGGGGAGACCCCACGAGTTTTATGCCGAAACGTTCCGGATCGTATCTGGGGGTCAGGGTTGCCACGATCTCGATATCGCAGCCATTGCACGAACCCGCATTGAAGTGGAAGACCCAGAGAGATTTGTTTAAGGATGGTGTGAGTTTCATAGGACGATCACCACCACGAAGATCGTGATGACTCCTATCAGGAACCATGCGAGGTAATCGTTCACCACGCCGGAATGGAGCGGAACGAGTTTGTCGTAGTATCCTTTGAGGGCCTGAGTGAATCCCCAATACATGTTCCCGCCTCTGATGTGGACTGCGCCTTTTTCGGGCTCGTCGTTTCCGGAGAGGTAGGGTTTCGTCTGTTCGGTTCCTTTGTCGTAGTCCGACTCGCCGCAGCGCCAGATAAGCCAGGCGACAAGAAGTCCCGTGGCCATGACGACGATCCAGACTAGCGGATTCCAGAATCCGTATCCAGTTAAGAGATCTCCGATCATAATCCGCCTCCTAAAACGGCGGTGATGTATGCGCCTTTATCGATCAAAGCGTTGGCCGCCGGGGCAATGAGATTGTTCACCACAAGATCCGGCACGAGACCGAATCCGATCACTAAGACCGTCAGAATGACCATGCCGGCGATCATGAGTTTTGGGACTTCCTTTACTTCTGCATATTCGGGGAGCTGAGGTCCCATGAACATCGAGTGGAATACCTTCATGAAGGAGGCGAGCGTCAGAATCGAGACAACCATCGCGATGATCGAAAGGGCCGGGTTGAACGCGAAGACCGATTCGTAGATCATCAGCTTCGAGGCAAATCCGTTGAAGGGCGGGATTCCGGCGATGGCGAGAGCTCCGATCAAAAAGAAGATCATCGTCCATTTCATGTTGTGGCCGAGACCTCCCATCTTGTTCAGACTCCAGACACCGGTCCGGTAAATCACGGCGCCGACCGCGAGGAACAGGAGACCCTTGTACATCGCGTGGTTGATGATATGGAAGAGACCTCCTTCCATGGCCGTCTGACCATACGAGGCCATTGCGAGCGGATCGCCCAAAACGGCCAAGGCCACGCCCACGCCGAGAAGCATGTATCCGGTCTGCGAAACGGCATGGTATGCCAGCAGACGTTTGACATCCTTCTGGGGTATTGCCATCGTAACGCCGATGACCATTGAAAGAACACCAAGGATGATGACTACCCAGCCGATCGTAACGGTGTTGAACGTGTCGCCGTAGAGTGTGAAGAGGATCCTGAACATACCGTACAGACCAGCCTGGCTTGCCACGATCATCGCCGCGGTGATTCCCGAGGGGGCGACCGAGTAAGCGTCGGGGGTTGCGAAGTGGAAAGGCACCGATCCTGCTTTCATGGCAAGGGCCGTGATGAAAAGGACGAGTGCAATGATGTTCAGGGTCGAAAGCGTCATCTGCGACGCGATCACTGCCATGTTCAGCGAGTTGTACTGGGCATACAGCAGACCGATCGCGAACAGGACCATCAGGCCGCCGACGGTGTTGACGATCAGGTATTTGAGCGCTCCTTCGGCGGCGATTCCGCCTCTCCTGTGATAGGAGACAAGCGCTGCGCCGGCAAGGGAGTTGATCTCCAGGAACACGAAGAAATTGAACATGTCCCCGGTAGAGACCATGCCGAAGACACCTGCGGTCAGCAGGAGATACAGGGCATAGAACTCGGATTTCCCGCTCCGCTCCTTTTGCGAGGAAACGAGATACAAAACGACCGCAAACGAAACGATCGCCGCAGAAAGCAGCATGAATGCGCCGAATCCGTCGATCGTGAAGATGATCCTGAATGGAATTCCTCCCGAGTCGATCGGGGCTGCGGGCGTTCCCGCTGCCGCTCCGAAGACGTAGGCGATCGTTCCTTTCGTATAGACCGTTATCGCCGTAATAACGGCGAGAAGGCTTGACGCGAACGAGGCGAGAACGATCCAGGCATCCCTGATCTTCGGCACGAATCTTCCGATGACCGGGAGAAGGAATGCAGAGAACAGCGGTACTGCGATCAGCAGTGCCGGCAGATTATCGAAAAGAACGTTCATTCTCTGAGCCTCCGGATCTTATCCGAATTGACCGTTCCGTATTTTTTGTAGATGACCATCACGAGAACAAGCATAAGGGCGGTCGTTGCGACCCCGATAACGATGTTTGTGAGTGTGAGCGCCTGGACCGTCGGGAGGACCATATCGGCGCCTTCGGGTGCATTCGTGAAGATCGGGGCGATCCCGTTTTCCCGGTATCCGATGGATACGAGGAACAGATTGACCGCTCCTTCGAGCATCGCGAGCCCCATCACCATTTTTATCATATTCTTCTTGAGAAGAATGGTGGCGAGCGCGATGCCCATAAGTAATGCCACCGCGATGAACGGCAGATTTGCTATCATTTTCTCCCTCCTTTTTTATCCATATCAATATTCCGGACAGATGATTCTGCATCGTCCTCTTCCTGAGTAGGTTCTTTCAGGCCGGCGAACATGAACATCAGCACGGCCAAGAGTGCGCCAAACACCTCGATCCCGATCGCGAAGTTCAGGATCGGGATGATGCCTGCGGTGTAAAGATCGCCGGGATTTATTCCGTAGGCGACCGCATGACCGAAGAGTCCTCCCGAGGCGTTCAGCCAGTTGAAGAGGAATCCCGATGCGACCACGAGTCCGGCGAGCGCCGTGCAGATGAAGAGCATGAGACCCGCTGATTCGATGAGTTTGAAGCTCTTCACCGGGATGAACCGCTCCATACACTCGCGGTAATAATAACAGACGAGGATCAGCGCCACGTCTGTCGCGATCACCGCGCCTCCCTGGAATCCGCCGCCCGGCGTCAGGTGGCCGTGTACCACGATGTAAAAGCCGAAGATGAAGATGAACGGCACGAGCAGCCGGCCGGCGCTTCGTCCGATAAGACCGATCGTCATTTGTGCAGCCTCCTGAAAACCATCGCGACCCCAAGGACCGCGATAAAGAGGACGGTCGCTTCACCGAGCGTATCGAAACCACGATAGTCGAAGACGATCGCGGCGACCACGTTGTTTGCGCCGGTCTCGGTCTGCGAGTGGTCGATGTAATACTGGTCCGTTGACGAGATGCTCGGATCGCCGAAGGTCAGACCGACCGCCGGTAGGAGAAGGTTCAGCGTGACGAGAATGATCAGCACGAGGACGAACTTCGGTCTGATCGTGAAACCGCAGTCCTTCATTCCTCCTCACCTTCCTTGCGTTTTGTTCCGCGTATGGCGATCATCATGATCGCGGTCGAGATGCCGGCCCCGATACTTGCTTCGGCGATCGCCACATCGGGCGCCTGCAGAAGGAAGAACTCCAGGGCGAGCAGGAAACTGAATGCTGAAAAAGCGATCGCGGCAGCGATCAGATCCTTTAAGAAAAACACCGTTACTGCGCAGAAGAGGATCGCTGAGAGGAACAGGAGATGCAATACCACATAACTTTCCGGAAACAGTTCGATCATCGTCTTTTCCCCTCCCGGCGTTTCATGGATTGTATGTCCTCTTTCAGCGCGTCGTTTTTGGCGATCGGAGCGTTTCCCGACCGGTACGCGCTGCGGGCGATCGCGTGGGTGGAGGTGGTCCCCGTTATCACCACGACGATCAGGGCAAGAATAACATGTGTCCCGTAGTTGAGCCATGCTTCATCGCCGGAAAGCAAAAGACAGGCGGCATAGATGAGGACGGCGGCTCCCATAAAGAGGAATCCGAGACTGCCGACCATCCCGGCGGCATGGATACGTGTGTAAAAGTCAGGGAATCGGAAAAGACCGATCACTCCGAGGATGCTGAATATGAGCGAGATCACCACACACACGGTTACGAGTATATCGATCATTGGAGATCCCCCATAATGAGTTTTGCGACGTAGAGTGTTCCAACAAAGGAGAGAAGAGCATACACGATTGCCACATCGATGAACACGGGCTGCATAAACCAGAGCGAGAGGGTGATCATAATGGTGACAACGAGAATGTTGATCACTTCAAGTGCGAGCATTCGGTCGGCATTTGTCGGACCGCGCCAGATACGAACCCCGCATGCAAAGATCAGAAGCACGAAGATGATCGCTGCGACCATGAATATATCATTCATTCGGTGATCCTCCGGATCCATTTGGCGAGGTTGATCTTCGCGAAGATCTTATCTGCAGGCAGAACCCCTTTTGCGTCTTCGCCGGCATCGAGACAGTGAACATAAAGTTCCCTGGTCTCGTCATTCACATCCACCGTGGCCGTTCCCGGCTGATAGGTGATGGATGCCGAAAGAAGCAGTGCGCCTCCGTCGGTTTTCATACCGGGCGTGAGTTTCACGATTCCGGGTCTGATATTTCTGCCGGTGATAATCTTGGAAGCCACGGTCAGATTTGCAATAATAAGTTCGATTAGAAACGGAATGATATAGACGATCAAAAGGAGCCAGCGAAGCGGGTTTGCCATTCTATAGCTTTTTCCATTCCAGAGTTTCCGGCATATCAGCCCGGTTATAATCGAGAGAATTAGTCCAATGACGAGTTCGGCAGATGACCAGAGAAGTATCCCGTCGCCCGGCGTCGCCGAGCCTGCAGAAAGTACCAGATAGATGATGAATGCAGCAACACCTGCGAGTATTGCGGGAAAGATGTTACTCACGCTGCACCTCCGAGTTTGCTCTTATTTCTCATGATAAATTATCACTTATCTCCACACATGATTTTGTACAGACTCATACGTCGTGGATGATGCCCGTATCTATATTAATAAGTTTATCAGTAATTTATACTCTGCGCCGGTATTCATCCCCTATTTTCCCGGAACCCGGTGCCGCTTGTCCCGATTTCTCTCTGATGAGTTGGAATACTGCCGGAATTCCGCCTCTTCTTGGGGATTTTTCGGATATATTTATATCTCTGTATGCGTAATATACGCCTGTCTGAAAATCATTCGATTTGATAGAACGGCAAGGATTTAACAATTATGGCTAACGAAAACGGACTGCCGACAACATCTTACGGGAAAGTTGTCACCGGTAAAAAAAAGTATGGTTCTGGGAATTATTCTCTGGTTCTTCCTTGGAGGCATCGGACTTGCCTATGCGGGACGTGTGGGACTTGGAATCGCTCTCTTCATCATTGAACTTGTCTGCGCATTTTTTGCCGTCCGGATCATCCCGACGATCATTGCGATCATCGTCTTGTTTGTGGCTCTCTATCTGACCTACAAGGCAATCAAAGAGAACAACGAACTCTGGACCCAGCACCTGACCAGCTAAGGGATTTTTCCCTTATCTTTTCATCGAACAGAAGGGGTGTTCACCCATTCTGCCGCTATCCTTTTTTCATAATCCCAATTTTCTGTGTCTGAATCAGGTTGATTCCCGTGTGCACGGCATAAATCGGGCAGTTTTGCGGGTTTTTGCCCATGTCGTCCGGTCGAAGCAAATCGCGTTTTCCCGATCATCGGTAAACCTTTCCGGTTCGGGTCGTATTCACAGAAGAAATTCCCTGAGTTAAGGCTCAATTTACCGTTTCTCTTCGAAAAATCCGGGGATATTAATTAACATTTTAGATACGTTAAGAATGGGTTTATATACTCGAAAGTTCTTCTATAAACTATCTCAAAAAAGGATGTGGTATTATTATGTCAATTGGAATTGGAGAAAATTTAACCGGATCTTTTGGTTATGCAAAAGATAAACTCGTTGGGAGTATTGGTAACTGGATCATTCTGATGATCCTGACCATTATCCCGATCGTCAACTTCATCGCAATGGGTACCTATCTGAAGGTCTACCGCGGTGATGACCCGAAAGTTGAAAACATCGGCAAATCGTTTGTTGACGGTCTTCTTATATTCATCATCACATTCCTCTACATGCTTATCCCGACCGTCATCTTACTGATCCTCGGCGGAGGCAGTATCTTTGCCGCCGGCTTAACCGGATCCCAAGCTGCTATTGCAGGCGTCGGCATCGGCGTTCTTGTTCTCTGCATCATCCTCTACATCCTGTTCGGCCTTATTCTGACCCCGGCAATCGTCAGCTTTGCCCGCGGCGGATTTGGTGATGCCTTCAAATTTGGTCAGCTCTTTGCAATGATCGGCAAGGCCGGCTGGCTTAAGTACATCTTATCCATCATCATCTTTGGTATCATCGGTCTTCTCTTCGTCATCCCATACATCGGCTGGATCATTATGATCATCCTCATGCCATTCCTTATCGTTTGGGGCAGCAAGTTCTGGGCTAACCAGTTCGAGTAAGATACCACCAATCATTTTTTTCTTTTTTCTATTGGGTGATGCGCTTCGCTTCTGAGGCGAATTGTATTATATCCCTGCATCCTTCATGTATCTATCTCATTGAGAATTTCTAACAACCTTTTTTTTAACGCAAATCATGATTTAAGGAAGATTGGCTACATCCCTACCCCCTCACGCCCCCCCAAAAAAAGAAAAATACCCATTATTCCTTGACGTTTTTTTTTATTTACACTCTGTTTTGAATCGTTTTCACCTGATAGATATTATAACAAAATGCAGCCAGCATATTTTTCACTCGTACTCTTTGCAGCGTTGTTACCTTCACCAACCCTGCATGAAAAACATGAGAATATCTATCAACCCATTTTTTAACGCGAATCATGATTTATGGAAGATTGGCTACATCCCTACCCCCTCACCCCCCCAAAAAAAGAAAAATACCCATTATTCCTTGACGTTTTTTTTTATTTACACTCTGTTTTGAATCGTTTTCACCTGATAGATATTATAACAAAATGCAGCCAGCATATTTTTCACTCGTACTCTTTGCAGCGTTGTTACCTTCACCAACCCTGCATGAAAAACATTTTTGATCACTGCATAGGGTCTCTCGCCCTTTGATCTCTTCCTACTTATTCGCAGATTTCTCAGTTTATCTCGTATGCCAATGGGATGCCCTCTCGCTCCCCTTTTCATTGTGGCACTATATCCCTTGCATTTTGCTCCCTGATATCCCCGATCCCGATAGACCACTTCCCCTTTTTCTGAGAGGTCCACCTGACTATCATGAACATTTGCCGTGGTGGTTTCAATGCGTCGAATAAGATCGTGCGTCGTATCCATGATGGTATGAAGTTTATATCCATAGTGTATTTTGCCGTTCTTGGACATGATTTTTCCATCTTTATCCCGTCGTGTTTTTGCCTGATCTCCTCGCGGCGTGTCTTTCTTACAATGACCGGGTTCAGCATACACAAACGTTGCATCCTGAATCATACCTTGTTCAATTTTCAGACCTTTCAGGTCAAGTTGTCTCTGAAACTCCTGCCAGACCACTGTATCAACGCC
>NIZU01000011.1 GCA_003315675.1 Methanocorpusculum sp. MCE | reverse complement strand
AGGAATCTGTGCGGGTCATGTGCGGAATTCTTGTATCATTTCAGCGGACTTGTTGTGTCACGGTGAGCGGAATGGGTGTGTCATATAGAACGCAATATTCAATGCCCTCAAACAGACACTCGATTTACGGACCCACCCGGAACGGCTTATCGTAGAAGACACAAATACCGTCAGTTTCATTTTGGAAAAACCGGACGGCAGCAAATTATTCATTGATGATATCCCGGGAACAAAGGTCACAAGCGATGAACTGCACATGTTAAAAGGAAAAATCTCGGCAAAAACCGCGACTGAAGATGAAATCAGGCGACACACTGAGATCCAGAATGAATTACTGCAGGTTATGCTTGACACGCCGGATGAAAAAACTGTTCACCGTACGTGAAGAGTAATAGAGAGATCACTCTCTGAACTGAAGAACATCTTCTACAGATGTTACATTCCAAGCCTCTTTTTGAAAGCCCGTCACTGATTTTTCCGAGTAGAGAGCTGCCGCCGCAGGCAGTCCTCCCTTTTCGTTGAGAGCAAAAAGCCGGTCGGCCGTTTCATCGCGCGGGTGTTCGATTACTGCCTTGACGGCTTTACGCATCTCCTGATAGGCGGTATTGACCGGATGATGTCTGATTGCATTTTCAAGCGCAGCCAATGCCTCCTGATATTTGGCCTGATATATGCATGCCTTTGCAAGACCTGCCCATGCTGCAGGGAACCGTTCGTTCATTTTTAATGCAGATAGATACGCTTCCGATGATGCATCATAATTGCCGGTTTCATACTCCAGCATCCCTATCTCCGAGAAAATACGGGCACGAACCGGATTGGAGGGATTGGCACGGAGAGCCAGACGGAACATCTGACGTGCTTCCTCCGGCATTCCAAGTGAGATGTAAGAACCCCCGATCCCGGAACATACCAGCGCCTTTTCATCGTCGCGGGTCGAACGGTCTGTGAGAATATCACAGACAAGCATTCGGTCTTCGCGGGAAAGCATTGACAAAACCGGGCTGATGATCGGCTGGATATCCTTCCCGGCTTTCCATGCATCCGTGACGGCAGTGTGAAGTTCACGGGCCGCGATATGCACGGGGGTATCTCCCATGATCATGACCTCGGCATTTCCTGCAGGCGCGGAGGCATACTCTTTTGCTTCAGCATACAAACCAGCAGCGACGGCCGCCTGGAACTTTTTTGCGGAGGAATTCTCACCGCTTATCGCGTCCGATCTATTGTACCAGAACAAAGCACATACGGGATCGAACCCGAAATAGGCGGCATCCCCTCTTGCAGTCAGTATCTCCGCCTGTTCACGGATATCTTTTTCCCGAGGAACAGCATTGTCGGGTTTTCCATCGATATCCAATGCCAGGTTCATCTCGGAGATTCGGGACATTGCTCTGGAAAAGAGCGATTCCTCAACACCATCTTCGCTGATGATGCGTTCAAGATAGGCATACTCATCCAGATAATTATATTTTTTTCTGGCAGATGAAGCGAGATCGAAGTAGAGTCTCACCCGGTCGGGAGAAGGGAGTTCTTCCGCGATCGATGCGATACGGATGTAATAATCCCGCATATCCTCTCCGAGATCTTCTCCGACTTCGCAGAGATTTTTCAGACCGACAGCGGTCTCGTAGGGACCTTCGTTTCTGGCGAGAAGGAAGGCGCTTTTATAAGACTCGAAAGAGTAATCGAAGTCACCGAACTCTGACAGAATAGCACCCATGAGTTCGAATGCCGGCCTTTCTACCGGTGTCTGCGGGAAAGCAAGCGTGATGTTTGCATACAGGTCGAGAGCTGCATCATGATTTCCCGAGGCATACAGCCAGTTTGCCGTGGATAATGCAGGACCCGGCTTCTCAAGGGTCAGGAGGGGGGAGGCGAACTTTGCCCATTCATCGGGTGTTGTCCTTGGCATATTCAGCCAGATGATTTTTTCTTCGCGGGTCAGCGTGGAGAACCAGGCTCCGGCAACGCAGATGATGATATCGTAAATGACCTCGGGAGGCAATGTTTCGGCACCGCCAAGTACGGCAGCATACTCATCGAGCGGAAATGAATGCCAGAATGGACGGCGGCCAACGCCAAAATAAAGGTCGGGATTTTCGATCTCTTCAACCGTCAGCCTGCGGCTTTGAAACTGCCACCAGCTCTCGGGATACGGGCTTTTATACGCGGAAACGATCTCTGCAGCCATATTTGTTCCGGATATCTGCGAACGAAGTAGAGCGGCGAGAGCGATTTTCCGAGTCGGGTCTGCGCTCTGTACTGCAGACTCATACGCTGATTTCAGCCATTCGTCGAGTGGGAGAGGAGCATACGCTTCGCCGGAAACTTCTTTGAAAAGATCGAGGAGGAGAGATTTATCTGATCCGTGTCCGAGAATTGCAAAGAGTACTCGTGCATGAAATCCGCCATCAACACTCATTCGATGCAGAAAAAGGTTGGACAAAACAATTTCTTCATGACCTGATTCCTTTGCGGATGCATCACCGGCAAACAATGTCAGATAATCGCAGAAGTACTGCTGTGTTAGGTTCCCCTCACGGACACGCATAATTACCAGTGTTTAGTTGTCAGGCTATGTATTTCTTCTGATGCGAAAAGGAACTGACCGAAAAAATAGTGTAAAACAGGTTGAGGGGAAAAATCCCCCTCCGGTTTTTAATTTTAAACGAGTTTGGAAATCGGGCCGTCTTCGACGCCGATGGTTCCGCCGAAGTCTCTGAAAGCTTCGGCAAGAACGATGTCGGAGAATGCTGCTGCAGTTGCGGCGCCTTCCATGTTCTCGATTGGACCGTACATGATTAAGTCTGCACCAAGAGTCATTGCCATAATGTTACAGCCGATATCCGGTGAAGACCATGCAGCCTGACGGACGCCTTCGATGCCGCCGTAGTGGTGGTGGAACATCTGCTCTGCAAGGAGCGGCTTGTCTGCGTACTGCTCGTGAATGTTCTTTCTCCAGCGTTTCAGCCAGGTCCAGGACACAGTCATGTTGTGGTATGCACCACCGGTCGGCATACCGTGAATTGCCTTGCATGCAAGGATTTCACGGTAGGAACCGAACGAGCCGAGACCAAGGGGAGTTGCTGCAGTGTCGAGAATCGGGCGGGTGATACCACATTCTTCTGCGATCTGAAGCATACCTTTTGCCTGACCTGCGACACCGCCGTCGACGAGTGCTTTCTCACGACCGGCAACGGTTGAGTCTCCGGGGTTGAATGCCAGAACGATTGCGGAGTTCACATCGGACTCTGCAAGTGCCTGAATATTTTCCGGCAGGATTGAACCGTTGATCGAGTTGTAGATAGCGCGGTCTGCAAGACCAATTTCCGTAACGTATTTGGTTGCGTGGACAAGTGCTGCCGGAGCAGAGGAGTCCATCAGGAAAGCGGTCTTGTTGTCGATACTGTCGAACCAGGAGAAATACGACTCAAATGCCTCAGCGTGTTCTGCGAGGATCTGGAGGAAGTACTTGTTGCCGGTAATGTCAGAAAGTTCCTGACAGCGGTTCCAGAGTGCTTCTGCTTTTGCTTTGTCAATCTCACCGGTGTGATCGTTTAAGACGATCTCGTGTTTGTTGTAGAAGATGGATGGTGAAAGCACACGTGGATACTCTCCGGGCTGTCCACCAATCTTCGTTCCATTAAAGTCAAAGACCTGCTGTTCTTTTTCAAACTTGAACATATTGGCACCTCATTACATGAATAATAACCATGACATCCAGAAAATGATTACCAGGAAGGCAATGATACCTGCTACAAGTCCGTAGAGGATACCGATGTCACGGCCAATTTTTCTTCCGACACGCATCGCAATTTCTGCGTCCGTGAACTCAATCTTTTGCTCGATTGCATCAAGACGTTTCTCGATCTCGAGGAACTGGGGGTTGGCGCTTGCAACCGTTGAACCGCCTTCTGATCCGCCGGCATCATCAGTTAACTGAATGACGATCGGGTCAGCAGCGAATGCTCCGTGATCGCGTCCCTTGAGCTCGTTGATCTTTGCGGAGATCTGACCCATGTCTTCGGTCTCCATGATGTTAACGAGTTCAATCTGTTCCTGGAAACGTTTGATGTGTTCTGCCGTCAAGTTCTCAAGGAACGGAATAGCACCGGTAGAACCGACGATCTTTCCGCCTTCAACTCCATTCTTGTGCATTGCTTCGATGGACTGACCGGAAAGGTGACCCTTAACTTCAGTACCACAAAGCAGAACAAACCGGATGTTTGGGTTTGAAATGACGTTTGCAACAACTTTCTCAATACCGAGGTTTTCAGTCTTACAGGAACCTGCAAGAGCTACGCCTGCGGCCCAGATTCCGGCTTCATCAAGGTGGGAACCCATGGTGATAACAGCGACGGAGCTGTTTGCATCACCGGTGTGGTAATCTCTCTGAATGATCGGCCATCCCTTCGCTGGTGATTTTTTATCTGACATTTTTTTCACCTCAGAGTAACACAAACACTGGTACAAGAATCAGAAAGAGAGCAAGAACGAAACCTGCGGCAAATCCGACAAGAACTGAACTCGAGATTGCGGAGTCGACCTTGTTTGTTCTGGCAAGAATCTGGCCCTTGTATCTGATATTATCCACCATCTTGTCGATGGCGGCCATTCTAATAATCGAACTTGCCATTTTAGATCACCTGAACACCGATAAGTGCACCGAGAATAACCAGAGATACGATCAAACCGATCATGAGACCTTCGATCTTGCCTCCGTAGAGACCGGATGCGAATCTGTTACGGTAACCGATATCAGTGACCATCATCTGGATTGCCTTGATGCGGGCGGTAATTAAGGCCATTTCACCGGTCAAAGGTTCTTCTTCGCCGGATTCAGCGCCTGCTCCACCGCTGCTGTCATCATCGGATAACTGGATGACAACCGGGTCTGCACCGAATGCTCCGGGATCCCGTGCCTTGAGCTCGTTGATTTTTGCTGCAATGACATTGAGATCTTCGGTTTCCATGATGTTGATAAGTTCAACCTGCTCCTGGAAACGTTTGATATCGGAATCGCCAAGGTTTTCAAGGAACGGAATTGCTCCGGTAGAACCGACGATTTTTCCGCCTTCAACACCATTTTTGTGCATTGCTTCGATAGACTGACCGGAAAGGTGACCTTTCACTTCAGTACCGCAAAGCAGAACGAAACGGATGTTCGGATTTGAAATGACGTTTGCAACGATCTTTTCGATACCGAGGTTTTCAGTCTTACAGGATCCTGCAAGAGCTGCACCTGCAACACAGATAGCGGTCTCGTCAAGGTGTGAACCCATGGTAATAACAGCAACAGGGCTGTTTGCATCACCAGTGTGGTAATCACCCTGAATGATCGGCCATCCGCCTGCCGGGGATTTCTTGTCTGCCATTTTAGATACCTCCGAAGTAGAGGGGAAATGCGAGGACGAAGGCTACAAACAGACCTACCGCAAGACCATACCAGAGAGAGGTAACCATACCTGCTTTCATGAGAGTCTTTTCACGGCCGGGGAAGCTGTTTAAGAAGTTGCCTTCACCCGAAAGCATGCCGACAAGATCTTCAGCAATCGTTTCGAGTTCTGCCACCTGATCGATAACCAGCTGATAGGATACACCGGCAGTCGTTACGATACCTGCTATGGGGTCAGCTACGAGGCCAAATTCCGGTAATACTAATACATATCCCATTTTTGTTTCCTCCTAACTTACTCCTCCGTATCGGAGAACGGCTTGGCATCAAGCCAGGCTGCTGCATCGCGCTTGGATAAGGCGAGATATTTGACATAGGACACGAACCATCCAATGATGGCCACGATAAGTGAGATCCAGGCTGCTGCCAATGAGACAAAGACGAAGGAAATCACTGCCATGATGATCATGGAAAGGAAACCGCACTCGATAGCGAGCATGTTGGTTCTGTCCTGTTTCTCGCCTGGACCGAGGCACGCGTTGAACGGGTGCTGGAGAGCGATTGCACCGAGCATGAATGAAACTGCAATGACACCTGCACCAATGTAGGATGCGTTGTAGACAGTGACACCGAGGATTTCGATGCTAGCGATGGCCTTAAAGCCGACGGATCCGGATGCAACGACGCCAAGACCCATAAGAGCAAGGGCACCGACTGCGGCGAGTTCTGCGATACTTCTGGTCATCACCGGGATCTTCATGTTAAGAACGGAGTTTGAGATCCATCCAAGGAAAAGACCGACGATGAGAGCAATGATTAATCCTGCAACCGGTACGATCCAGATGCTGATTCCGCCAAGGGTAGCTGCAAAGAGAAGGGCAATGACACCGGATCCGAATGCGAGCATACCGGCAGAGGGAACACCAGTTCCGATACCATAGCTGCAAAGCTTTTTGATTGTACTGTTACCCCAGATCAGGGCACCGACTGCTGCAAATCCACCAAAGAATGCGAGATAGTCAACACCGATGACTGTACCAATGATAGCGATGTAAAGGGATACCAGTGAAATAACGGCTCCAATGACCATAACTTTGTCATGCGGAATTCCGTCGTGGGATGCTTCAACATTTACTGACATTTTTTACACCTCAGAATAATGCCACCACCAGCATTGCAACGAGACCGCAAACAGATGATGCTAAGATTGCGGCGACGATTGCACGGGGGAAACGTTTGAACTTCGGGTCGTGAGGACCTTCAATGGTTCCAGTAATGTTGTATTCAAAAAAGACTGCGATAACGAGGAACAGACCGATTGCAAAGATGCCTGCAAGACCAACAGAGAGCATGTTGATGTCTGCTGCGCCAACAAAACCAAGTGCCGGAAGACCAGCATTGTAGAAGTGGAGAAGTTCAATGTAGATGAGTGTTCCGCCAAGACCACCGAAGAGACCACCGATAACACCGCCAACATAAGAGATGAACGGTAAACCGTGACCTTCGGTTCCCTGGGATTTGTATGCTGCCTGTAAATCACCAGTAATTGGGTCTTTTTCGACCTTACCGGAGGCTGCCGGGATACCCATGCCAAAGACATAGGAGATGTTCACCATAAGACAGGTGATTGCCATCATTAATGCACCGCCAATTGCTCCACTGGCGAGTGCGACTCCAAGACCTAACTCTGCTGCCCATGCTCCTCCAAAGAGTCCTGCAAGACCTGCACCTGTTGCAAGCATTGCGACACCGGTAGCGATACCGGGTGCCTGACCCATTGCTGCCGGCGCTCCGCCGACGGGAACAAAGTGAACACCAAAAGCGATTAAGGCTGCACCAAGGATGATCAGACAGATTGTCTGAAGAACGTACATTGCCCCCCCTGCGAGGATGCCGGAACTTCCGAGGAAGTAAGCAACAACGACAAGGATGATGGCGATGATGATTGCGATGACCGAAGGAATTGGCTGGAATGCTCCGGCATTTGCTCCGGGTTTAGCTGCAATTGCACTCATATTCAGGCCTCCACGGTGTAGGGTCCGTAATTCTTGCGTGCCCAGACTTCAACGTAACGGTCAATGATCATGAAGACGATGATAATAAGTGCTCCGACGATTACTGCACCCCATCCTGCGAGGAAGTACTCGAAGATGATGGTACGCCAAAGTTCGAAGAAAACAATTAATCCGAAACAAAGACCTGACGCGGGTCCACCGAATTTCGCGGTGAAGAAACCGTTGTCGATCGAGCTTCTCTGTCCTGCTTCAGCATAACGAACGATGTTACCGGATGCAGAGATCGGGACACCAGCACCGAATTTCTGATTCTGATACTGACGCTCTTTACCGTAGTACGGGTTTCCTGTTGCAGAACCTGCTGCACCAAGAGCAAGACCCCATACGATACCGAGAAGCGGAAGAGCAAACGGATGACCGATTACTGTCATCATAAGGTAACATACGGTTACCGTTGCAAAGATAGCTACGAATGCGTGAGCCATAGTCACGGTCGTTACTGATTTAACAACATCAATAAAGACCGGCTGTCCAAACTTGGAAAGACTTGCGGTTCTTCCAAGGTATGCAGTAGTTGCGTAAACTCCCTGCACAAAGGTTGCGAGAACTGTTCCGAAGATGATTGCGAGGATTGCATTGACTCCTAACATAAGGAATGCCCATGCAACACCACAAGCAAGGGTCACCCATAGGGTGTATGCCGGTGGTTCTCCACTCACTGCTTTGTTATAGATACGGTGAGTGTATCCCATCTGCGGTGCGAGCTGGACCTGAGAGTTCGGGTCACCTTGTGATCCGATGTTGGACTCAGTATCTTCGGCTGCACCGGCAACCGCTGCGAGAGCTCCCGCAAGGGCAGTTACTCCAATGCCGATTATAATTTCTTGCATGTAAGATTCTCCCTTGAGTTTTGTTTCCCGATTGTGGATAACTAATCAGGAACCTAATATGTTTCAGCACCACAGGCTGAAACGAAGGATGCGTCTCAAGTGTTCGTAAAACGTTACCACTCTAAAGAATGGAGTACAAAGTGTGGACAAGTATTCTGTTTACTTTCAGAGATATATAAGACATGCGAAAAATGTGTAAGAATAACGCAGAGATTCTGGATTTTAGAAAAATAGCGTCGTAAAAACGCAAAATCAAAATCAATTTATTTTGTTTAAAGTTATAGAAGTTGAGTAAATCAAGCGAAGTTTACTCCAAAACAGATAATCCCGATGATAATTGCTGTATAATACCTTTGTTGTCGCGATTTTTTGAATGGGTATATAAATGAAGAACAAGTCTGCGCGTTTCATAGAGTGAAAGAAAAAAAAGTGAGTGGTAAATATACCACTTACTGTGCCGGGATGATGAGAGATCTCTCGCCGGCCGGCATGAATTCGCGGATTGCTCCCTTGGCGAA
>NIZU01000010.1 GCA_003315675.1 Methanocorpusculum sp. MCE | reverse complement strand
TATGCCTGGTTGAGACCAAAGCTGCTGAAAGTCCCCATACATACTACTCAACGTACGAAAAGAAAGTACTTTCTGTCAAAAAAAGGTTGTTAGAAATTCTCGACTATTCTTTTTCACTGGGAATCTATACAAAAAAAGGATGTTTGTTGGGTACGGACACATGAGAAATCCCTTTGTTTTTGTTTATGAATCTATCATAACTACACTACCTGCTGAAGCGAAAATACCCCCTCGATCTTGCGCCCGCACGCTCCGCACTTGCCCCCCTCAAGCCCCGGTTCGGTCGACGAAAACCCTTTTCGATCAATCAGCACCGCTCCGTACTCCGGGCAATTCGTCTTCGAGCCTTCCGCGTGTGGCATATTTCCGATGTACTGATAATACAAACCGTGGGCCGTCGCCTGGCGGTAGATCCTGTCCAGCGTCTCGAACGGCGTTCTTGGAACGTCCTGCATATGATACATCGGCATGAACGCCGTGAAGTGATGAGGGATTGCCGGTCCAAGATTCGTTATGACCCAGTCCAGCATCGAATCGATCTCTTCTGCGCTGTCGTTATATCCGGGGATAACGAGCGTCACCAGTTCCAGATGGAGGCCAAGCTCCTTTGAAAGGAGAATCGTATCAAGCACCGGCTTCAGCCGTGCCCCGCAGACCTCCTTATAAAACGCATCCGTGAAAGCCTTCAGATCGATACGGATCGCTCCAAGATACGGAGCAAGTTCGAGGAGAGCTTCTTTCGAAAGATATCCGTTCGTGATAAAAGCCGAAGTAAGACCGTGTTCCTTCGCGAGTTTCGCAGTCTCATAACAGTACTCGAACGAAATCGTCGGCTCATTATACGTAAACGAAATACTCTTCGCTCCAAGCCTTACTGCCTCTTCGACGACTGCTTCCGGAGGAACATACTCCGCAGGGATACTCGTCGTCTGCGAAAGCGTATAATTCTGGCAATGCTTACACCTAAAATTGCAGCCGAACCCGCTTATGGAAAACGTCGTCGTCCCCGGCAGAAAATGATACAGCGGCTTCTTTTCGATCGGATCCTGATTTGCCGCCGTCAGGAGACCGTATGAGTTCGCATACAAAACGCCGTCCGTATTCTCCCGCACGCCGCAGAACCCTCTCTCGCCATTCGCAATCTTACATCTGCGGGCGCAAACACCGCAGGAAATCTTGTCACCGGAAACTTTCCAGAGACGTGCAGGATGTAGGGTCATTGACGAATAATAGGATTCGTCAGAAAAAAAGAGTATGGGTTATTCAGCTGCCTGCTCTTCTGCAGGGGCGCTCTCTTCTTCCTTCTTCTAGTTCGGGCGGGGGAAAGACTCGATGAACTTCACGTTCTCGATCTCGGGGAAGATCGCGAATGCTTCCTGGGAAATCATATACTGGGTCATGAGCCAGTTCTGATTGTACATCGCCATCATTGCGGGGATCTCGATAGAAACAAACGTCTTGTCGCTTGCATCCACCTTCATCTCGCGGCCGGTAATCAGTCTGATGATGCCGGCAAGCTTCTCGGTTCCATCCTCAATAACGCCCTCGATCGTGTAGGTATAAGTAATATCCTGACCTGCAAGCGGGTGGTTAAAGTCAACGACATATCTGCTGCCGACTTTGTTTACAACGACACCATCGCGGCCCTCGATCTTTACACGCTCGAAAACTTCGGGTTTCTTCTCGAAAGCTTTCTTGTCGAATGCCTTCATCTCTTCGGGTTTGTGCTCGCCGAATGCCTTTGCTGCGGGAACGACAAGAGTATATTCCGTTCCGATCTCCTTGCCTGCAAGGTCCTCGTCAACGCCCTGGATAAGATGTCCTGCGCCTACTTTGACGACTGACGGACCATACATTGCATTTTCACGGAAAATTCCTGCGGTCTTTGCAACTTCAGCGTCGGTTGTATCGAAGGGAACACCGTTCACAGATCCGGTGTAGCTGAGTTTAATATATGTACCATTTTCGATAGCCATACGAATTCCTTAGTAT
>NIZU01000009.1 GCA_003315675.1 Methanocorpusculum sp. MCE | reverse complement strand
CATGATAGTCAGGTGGACCTCTCAGAAAAAGGAGAAGTGGTCTATCGGGATCGGGGATATCAGGGAGCAAAATGCAAGGGATATAGTGCCACAATGAAAAGGGGAGCGAGAGGGCATCCCATTGGCATACGAGATAAACTGAGAAATCTGCGAATAAGTAGGAAGAGATCAAAGGGCGAGAGACCCTATGCAGTGATCAAAAATGTTTTTCATGCAGGGTTGGTGAAGGTAACAACGCTGCAAAGAGTACGAGTGACAAATATGCTGGCTGCATTTTGTTATAATATCTATCAGGTGAAAACGATTCAAAACAGAGTGTAAATTAAAAAAAAAACGTCAAGGAATAATGGGTATTCTTCTTTTTTTTGGGGGGGTGAGGGGGTATGGATGTAGCCAATCTTCCTTAAATCATGATTCGCGTTAAAAAATGGGTTGATAGATATTCTCTCTTTGATTATTTTTATGACTTCACAGAAATTTTCATCAATACTATCTGACAAATTTTTTTAATCCCTCTATTTCTGAGTTTATTATTTTTTTAGCATTCTCAATATAGTTCATGATTTTAGTAATGATCAATATATTATATAATGTTTTAGTTAATTTTGATATTTTTAGATGAGTTTATCCAACGAAGAGGAATGATAATTGAACAGAGAAATAGATGTGAGATATCTTTGATTTGAATGAATTTAACAACATTATTGTATATATTGTATAATACGAATCGTCAGTAATTAATATATTATTGAAAATAATGGTTTCTCCGCCGTGTTGTGCTTCGCTTCCATTATATAAATAAGCTGTCTCGCTCACGAAGTAAGGAGCCGCCGGGGCGGCGATAGGATTTGCCCGAACGTTCTCGCAAATCTAACGATTTGCTCCGTTAAGGTCGTCGACTTCGTCTCCAACCCGCTCCCGATAAGGGGGAGCAAGACTGCGGAGCAGGATTGCGAGAGTGAGGATCAGCAAATCCGATTCTGAGAGCCCGAAGGGCGGGATTCTCGCCGATTCGCGGTTGGTTTTTCTCATGCGTCCAAAAGACAGGATTCCCCGCCGCGCGCCGGTCCGCGCCGTCTCGCAAATCAAAGATTTGCTCTGCTAAGGTCGGCCGCTTCGCATCCAACCCGCAATCGCAAACCTTCGGTTTGCTCAGCTGAGGGCGAGCCTAACGGCTCACCCCGCAGTCACTTCTCCGCACCCCGAATCAGAAAAGAGAGATCGACTATCCTTTTTTAGACATATAAGGAAGTATCCTATAATAAAAACCGGCACGCCGGTTTTTCTGACAGCATTTTTCCAGACGGCGTGCGATTCCTGCGTAGGCGATCAGCCGGAGCAGAGCACGACGACGCAAGAAAAATGCGATTCGCGAGAATTCGCGGAGGCGTGCAAGGCAAAGCCTTGCGTGCCGCCTCAAACGGGTAAAACCCGTTTGGGCTTATTCGCGGTTAAATAATCTCATGCGTCCACACCCAGCCATAACCCTCTGGAATGTGGATGACAACCTCTCATCCCCTTTTTGTGCATTTCGTTGATTTTAGATAGTTTCGTGTTTTCGCTCTTTTTTCGTGCATTTCGTGTGATGCCTCGCACCGCGAGCCGCTCCGCACCCGCCAAAAAAAAAGTTAGAAAACGGAATCCAGCATCCGCCCGAAATGCGGCACGAAATCCTTCTTCCTCGAAACGACCCCCGGCAGATGCATCGGCGTCTTCTGCCAGTTCATCGCAAGCATCGTTGCCTCATCCGCCGCCGTAAACATATCTGACCCCATCTCCGAAACACTCGTATATAACGCAATATAGATATCCGGGGCATGCGGCTGCCGCAGCTTCGCCTCCAGCGCCGCAAAGATCGCCTCCTCATTCGTCTTCGCATACGCATACGACGGGACAAGCACCTGCGAAATAATCACCCGCTTGCCGGACAGATTATACTCCTTTGTGTCCCGCTCAAGAAGTTCGTCCTGCGAAACGCCTGAAAGAGACATCCCTTCCGCAATCAGCTCATTTGCATAGGAGATCGGATCAACCCCGGCGATCTCGGACAGGAAATTAACCGCATCCTCGTCCTGCCGCGTCGTCGTCGACATCTTCAGACCGAGCGTATCCGAAAGGATACCCGAAAGAAGGATCCCTGCCACGCTCGTATCCGGCTTGACCCCTGCCTCCATAAAGCGCCTGGTCACGATCGTCGAAGTCGAACCCACCGGCTCCATATCGAACCGGATCGGGCGAAGCGTCGCCATCGCACCAAGCCGGTGGTGATCAATGATCTCGATGATATCTGCCGTCTCGATCCCCTCCACCGCCTGACTGTACTCGTTGTGATCCACCAGAATCACCGACTTCGCCACATCCTCCATCAGTGAATTCCGCGAAATCGTCCCAAGCAGTTTGCCGTTCTCATCCACCACACAGGCCGTCCGGTACTTTGAGTTCGAAACGATCTGCTTCACATACTCCATCGTATCAGCGATCCGGACGGTCGGGACATCCTTCGTCATGATCGTCTCGGCGGGAAGCGTCAAGTGGATCATCTTCGCGACCCCGAATGCATCGACCTCGGTCGAAATCACCGTCACCCCTTTCTCCGCGGCCGACGCGAGCAGCCGCTGCCCGACCGGGGCGGAATCCGCGATGATCAGCGCCGCGATCCCCGCAGAAACCAAAGCAAGCTGCGTCGGCTCGTCATCTCCGACGATCGCGATATCCTTCTTCGTGATGCGGGAGAGAATCACGTGCAGGGCATCGATCGAGATGTACACCGCTCCTTCAAGGACGGTGTGGTTTTTCACCCGCACCGTTCCGTGCAGGATCCGTGCGAGCGTATCCACGCTCACCGGCGAAACCGCGAGCGTCTCCATCTTCGTATTCGAAACATACGCCCGGGCAAGACCGTGCTCGCTCACAAGACCGATCAGCTTCCCTTCAGGATCGGTGATCGGCAGATTCCGCAGATCGTTTTTATCCATCAGCTCGATCACATCGATCGTCGGCGTTTCCGCATTCGCGCTCTCCGGGTGCGTGAACGGAATATCCGCCACCGACGGCTCCACGCTCAGGACAATGGCCGGCCCCTCCAGATCGAACTTCGCGAGAGCGTACTTCGACTCGGCGTTCAGGTCGCCGCAGCGTGCCGCGATATACGTATCCTTCCCGTCCCTGTTCAGAAATGCCGCATACCCTATTGCACTGCATATACTGTCAGTATCCGGGTGCCGATGACCCATTACATATATTGACTTCAACTGAGACTCTCCTGACGATATATGGGTATAGTTTGGCGGTAAATGAGATAGACTTTTTCCGGCCGGGATTTAGGCTCACACAAATTATTAAGACATTTCACCCCTTATCTATTTGGCATCATGCACAAGGAAGAACTACTTGAGCTTCATCAGATTTTTTTTGACATCAAAGTATACTACGAGTCATTAAACCCGGATCTGAAGTTTCCCCAATACAATGCACTGAAAATCACCCCGGACATGGTCAACCGGAGTAAACTCGAACACAAATATGCGATCTTCATTCTCGGCTCCGAGATCGCGGCTGCAATGAAAGAGATCGAGACCATCTCCTCACGCGGCATCCCGGCCCGCATGAAAGAGCTTGCCGACCGCACGCTCAAGGAAATGGAATCCGAAAAGGAACAGTAAATAAAATAAGGCGGGGATTCCCCCCATAACCCGCCTTGTGTTTAATCTTTTTTAGTTCTTGATGAATTCGATACCGATCACCGAGAAGCTCTGCTCGTTGCTGTTCATAACGAGTTTGTTCTGCTGGGAGAAGCCCGAAGCGGCGACGGAAAAGAACAGATTGTAGTTTAAGCTGCTCGATTTCGTCCAGGTGAAGTCGGACGGCAGTTCGGTTCCCATGCTTTTCACGGTGACTTTTCCGGTACCGTCCTCGTTGAAGACCATCGTGTAGTACTCGGTGTATCCGGTACTCACGGTCTGTCCGGTCCATGTTCCAAAGATCGGATCCAGTGCTCCCGGCGTCTCCGTCCCGGTCACATCCGACGTGTTCACACAGCCCGCGGTGACGAGACAGAGGAAAATGATCCCTGAAACCAGGGAAATGAGAAGAGTTTTGTTCATACCAGAAATAGAGTTGGGAATTATTTAATTATTTCCTGCCTTCTCTGTACTGACGGATCAGATAATCGGCAAGAAGTTTGGGGATGGGGGCCGTCATGCAGTGCCAGTTCGGAGTGCCGTTTACTTCAAGAACGGTGTAGCCGCCGTCTTCAAGCGGCAGAAGATCGACCCCGCAGTAGTCGATGCCGATCGCCCGGGCCGCTCCTTCTGCTGCGTCTGCCATGTCTTTTGGGATCTCGACGGCCTGTCCGCATCCTCCCTGGTGAATATTGTGGGTAAGGTGCGGGGATTCGCGTTTGATCGCTCCGACCGCTTCATAATCGATGACGAAGATGCGGTAGTCGCGGTCGTTTTTCACATACTCCTGCACGTAGTACGGCGGCTCCTCTTTGATCTCGTCGGCCGAGTGGAAGAGAGAGATCCCGTTTCCGTCGTATCCGTAGACTGGTTTGTAGACTGCTTTTCCGCCGTGTGCATCGACGAATTTCTGGACCTTTTCTTTACTGTTCGTGAAGCATGTCGCCGGGCTTGGTGCTCCGGCTCTGAGTATTTTTGCGGTCGTCGTCACTTTGCTTGCGCAGATCGCGATGGCTTCGGGGGAGTTGATCACGTGGTTTTCCAGTTCGAGGGCTTTGAGAAGTTCGAACTGGACGCCGTCCTGTTTTATCCCGCAGGCCCAGATCGTCTCTCCAAACACCGGGAGATCGAACGGATCGACGGATGCAAGGTCGAGGTTGACGAACGGAATGCCGCGTCTTCTCAGTTCTTCCTGGACCATGCCTGTGGAGTTGTCGGTTGGAGTATCGGTCGGTTTAGGGATAATATGAATCATTAATTTGTGTTTGCTTTGGCGATGTAATAAGCCTGCCGTGATAGCGTCGGGACCTCCCGCAGGCATGATATGTTGTTCGAAAAAAAGATGAAAATATTATGAATACATTCCTTCCGGGAGTGGTATGATCTTCTGGATGCGTCCCAATTTGACCGCCTCGATCGCTTTGGTGAAGTCGTCCCCGTTGACCTTCGTCCTGCCGGTCCGAACTGCGTTCATACCAGCCTCCACGCAGATGGCCATCAGCTCCGATCCGTTCATATTCGGAGTTTCGGCCGCGATCTTTTTGAGCGAGACGCTCTTTGCAAGATGCATCTTCTGCGTGTGGATCGCAAGGATCATTGCCCGTCCCTCTTCGTCCGGGAGCGGGAACTCGATGATCCGGTCGAACCGTCCGGGCCGGAGGAGTGCCTGGTCGAGGATATCCATCCGGTTCGTGGCCGTGATGATCTTTACGTTCCCCCGCGTATTGAAGCCGTCCAGCTCGGACAAAAGCTGCATCAGGGTCCGGTTCACCTCGTGATCGCCGGCTGAGTAGGCATCGTTGCTCCTTGACGAGCCGATCGCGTCGATCTCGTCGATGAAAATGATCGCAGGAGCCCTCTCTCTTGCAAGAGAAAAGAGTTCCCGAACGAGCCGTGCTCCTTCGCCGATGTACTTCTGCACGAGTTCGGAACCGACGACCCTGATGAAGGCGGCGTTCGTCTCATGAGAGACCGCTTTTGCAAGCAGGGTCTTGCCGGTCCCCGGCGGCCCGACGAGAAGCACGCCTTTCGGCGGCTCGATACCCACCTTTTCAAACAGGTCCGGCTTGAGAAGCGGCAGCTCCACTGCTTCGCGTAAAAGGGTCTTCTGGAGTTCCAGCCCGCCGATATCGGCGTAACTGACGTTCGGCGCCGTTTCGACCTCCATGCCGGAGATTGCGGTGTCGTATTTGTTCGGCAGGACCTCCACGAGAACGAACGACTGCGGATGCAGAGCACACTGTCTTCCGGGAATTATCTCTTTAGGGTCGACCGTCTCGCTCACCTTCGAGAGAAACTGCGGCCCGGTCGTGCTCCTTACAATTACCCGTTCATCCGACGCGAGGGCTTCGATCGTCCCGATCACGAGCGGCGGGCTGCGGTACTGTTCCAGATCGCCTTTCAGCCGTTTCGCCTCGCGTTTATACTGATCCCGCTCTGATTCCGTTGCCGCAGCCTGCAGCCTCAACTGTCTGACCGTTTCCCGCAGTTCATAGTTGCGGCTTTCCAGGGCAATGTTGGTTTTTCTGAGCTGTGCAAGCTCCTCTGACGAAATAACCGGTTCGACGGAGATGATCGGCGTGATCACGTCCTGGTTGTCATCCTGCCCAGATTCAGTCATAAAAATACCCCTATGTTTGGTATATCTGATGAATGCAGTAAAGTATCTTTCGAAAGGATACATTTTAGGTGCTGCGGGGTTTCCCGTCTTTTTGGGATTTGTTTCAGGCCATTCACCGGCTTAGGGTATTGCCGGATAGGAAAAGGGTTAATGTATGCGAGGGAAAATATAGATGAGCGAGTATATCATGCAGACAGAATATTGTGAGTTATGCGGGGTAGCACTGAGTAAGAAAGGCAAACTGGTGCAGATCGAGGGAGCAAAGCCGATGAGAGTTTGCGACAAGTGTGCCAAACTCGGGACCGAGGTCCAGGCTCCCCGTGCTCCGGTCCAGTCGTTCGGCCGCCCGGTGATTACCACGAAGGCCCCTGCTCAGTCTCGCGGAGCTCAGCAGGCGAACCGCAAGCGGGATATGTTCGATTTCATCGAGGGCGATATCGTTGAGGATTACCCCCAGCGGATCGCAGCCGCAAGGCTCGCCAATGGCTTTACCCAGAAGGATCTTGCCTTCGTTTTAAAGATGCAGGAAGGCGATATCAAAAAGTTCGAGCGCGGCGACCGTGCCCCGACAGAGGCCGAACGCAAGAAGCTCGAGAAGGAACTCGATATCGTTCTTCTTGATTCCGAGAACGATGACGACAAACTTCAGGCAGGCGGCGTCGCATCGACCACCCTCGGCGATGTTCTTCTGGTGAAGAGGAAGTAATGTCGTCTCCGCTTATCCTGGTGAACTTCAAATCATACCGCGAAGGTTCGGGCAATGCGGCAGGACAGATAGGTTCGGCCGCAGAGCTCGTTATGCAGGAGTCAGGTGTGACGATCGGGGTAGCTCCGCAGTTTGTTGAGCTTCACCCGTTCTGCAAGCATTACGAGATCCCTGTGTATGCCCAGCACATCGATGCGGTGGAAGGAGCGTTCACCGGCAGGATCCCTGCATTCACCGTGCGGGCAGCCGGCTGCGTCGGGTCGCTGATCAATCACTCGGAAAGGAGACTCACGATCGCGGAGATCGAGGCATGCGTGGAGGCGGCGAAGTTCAATCATCTGGAGTCGGTTGTCTGCACGAACAATGTGGGCGTCTCGGCCGCGGCCGCGGCGTTTTCTCCGACGTATGTGGCAGTCGAGCCGCCGGAGCTGATCGGCTCGGCTATTTCGGTTGCCAAAGCGGATCCAGATATTATCAGAAACTCGGTCGTTGCAGTGAAAAGGACCAGCCCTGAGGTAAAGGTCCTCTGCGGTGCCGGCATCCAGTCAGGCGAGTGCGTGAAGACTGCGGTCGATCTTGGAGCTGACGGCGTTCTGCTCGCATCAAGCGTGGTGAAGGCAAAGGATCCGGAGGCCGTGCTTCGCGATCTGGTGTCTTTACTGTAATGCCCGAATAAAACTCAAATACAACTCAAATACTTTTTTGCACTTTTTTGCATTCGTCTTTAAATAGGACTTACGCGGTGTGATCTCAACCGAAAAAAACAACTGAAGTCCTTAGATGTACTTCGATTTCGTGTACGGAATTAGTGTAGACACAAGAGAAAAACCAACCGCGAATCGGCGCGAACCGCAAATCAGAGATTTGCTCTCCGCTTCGGGTCTTCAACCCTCGCTTGAATCCGCCCTACGGGCGAGAGAATCGGATTTGCTGAACCTCACTCTCGCAATCCAGCTTCGCTGTCTTGCTCGTCCCCTCATCGGGACCGTTCGGGCAAATCCTGTCGGCGCCCCAGCGCCTCCAAAAGGTAATTTCTTTCCATCTCATCTCGAGCTTATCAGTAAAAAACATTTTACCATTTTTAGGACTGCTCAATGCATATTTCTCTCACAGGAGCCGCTGGGGCGGCGACAGGATTTGCCCGAACGATCCCGATGAAGGGACGAGCAAGACAGCGAAGCTGGATTGCGAGAGTGAGGTTCAGCAAATCCGATTCTGGGAGCAAGCCAAAGGCTTGCGGGATTCGCGCCGATTCGCGGTTGGTTTTTTCTCTTGTGTCCACACTCAGTTACCCCCTACCAAATGGGATCTACACCAACACCGCGTAAGTCCTATTTAAAAAAAAGAGGTTGGGATGATTATTTTGTGAAAAGGGGTGAGAGGCTGACTTCCGTCCACTCGCTGTCGACGACTTTGATCCAGAGCGTTTCATCTGCCGGGACGAAGACGATCTGGTGGTTCGAGGAGCAGGGGATTCCGTCGAAGACCGTGTGGGTGAAGGTCGCTCCGCCGTCTTCGTAGGCGACGTCCCGGATAGCGACCATCTTTTCGCCGTCGATGGTTCCTTTGGCTTCTTCCGCCTGCCTGAGCAGGTTGTCGTACCGGATGACGGAGTTTGGTTCGGGGACAATGCCGGTCCATGAGGGGTCGGCGAAGTGGTTGGCGGCAGCGATGACGCCGTCGCCGGTCCGCTGTTTCGTTTCGACGAGGCCGACTTCATAGACGTATGCCCCGGTCGGTCCGGCGGCATCGACGATGATGGTCCCGCCCGGACGAAGCGCCCGGATGCCTGCGTCGAGTCCGTCAAGGTCCGAGAAGTCGAGCATCAGGCCGAAGAAGGCGGCGAGGATCTCCTGCCGGTTTTCCGGTGCGGAAATTCCCTGGCCTGAGGCATCGTCTGAGATGTAGATCCCTTTACTGTTCATCAGGGTTTCCGGGGCCGCGGCGGCCGGCGAGAATGCGGCAACACCGTTGCTTCCGTCGGTCGGGTTGTAGACGGCAAGGACGTAATACGGGTTGAACGGTTCGAGTTCGTCGGCGGTGTCCCAGTTCCGCGAGACGACGACGGATCCGTTGACGGTGTATTCATCCCATACGGCGAGGTAGGAGCAGGCGTACGGCGTGGTCAGGTAGAGGATCGGGCCGTAGTAGAGGACATATGCGTCATCTTCGTTGAGCCCGGTGACCTCGGCCATCCCGCGGTAGATCTCCTTTATCCGTTCGGGCAGGAACGGTTCGTTATCCCAGACCAGGGACCTGATCTCGTCGATGGTGTAGCCTCTGGTCTGGAGTTCGGTTGTTATCATCGCATATTCGGCGAGCAGTGCGTCTTTCATGAGGCCGCCGTACTGCCGCCCCATCTCCCGGTAGGTCCCGTTCAGGACGATGACGGTGTAGTTCCCGGCAAGATACCGGTCGCCGTTTTCATACGAGGATACAAACTGCAGGGAGGAGTTCCCGGTGGTGTCTGTCTGGCCGATAAAGGGGGCAATGCAGCCCGAGACCAGTATCGCCGCAAAGAGTCCGGCGATGAGGAAAGTCATGGTATATTTCGTGGAAATGATCGCACCTTCTGTGGATATTTTGCAGTATTTTCTTTTATGGTATTTACGGGTTTTGTATAGCGAGCTACCCCGCAGGGGTAGCTTCAGCCGAGCAAGGTTTTTCCTTGCGAGTGCGGGGCGGACGGTCTTTGTCGAGCTGGCTGATAAACATGCGAATAAAAAATGCCGTGAGGATTTCCTTCACAAAAAATATGGATGACCTTCCGATCTTTCTCTCAATCTTCTTTCCAGCTGAAGTTTTCTTTCCCTGCTCCGATCTCGAAATGATATTTGACGATCCCGAGATCGAATTTGGAAAAGAATGCGGCAAGCGGTTTTGCAGAAACGGTGTTTCCACTCTGCATTATGATGAACATCTGCTGATTCATCGCGGTCGGAGCAAGCATTGTGGCCTCCATGCCCTTTTTGAACCAGTCCGCCATTTCGCCTTCGACTCTGCAGAGCTGCATCACGTCCTTTGATTTATGCGGTCTGCCCGCTGTTTTGCCGTAGCCAAGTGCAATGACGAGCTGGATCTTTTCTCCTTTGTTCAGGATGCAGGGAACTTTCGATTTGGTGTAGGTCATCCCGACCCAGCAGGTGTTGAGCCCGAGCTGCTGTGCTTTCAGTACGGGTCTCTCGCCGTAATATCCGCACTTTTCATCGGTCCCGGCTTTGCCTATGAGGGCAATGTAGTATTTACAGTTTTCAAACTTCCCGTAGTGTGCCCGCATGCCGCCGAATGCATCGGGCTCATCGAGACACATCTGGATATTGAGTCCGCTTTCCCGATTGCATGCTTCGATCGCCTCTTCAAGGGAGGATTTTAGCTCGCCTTCGATCCGTTGATCGGTAAAGCTTCGTACCGAATGACGTTCTATGATTGCCTGCTGTATATCCATCGTCATTTTCATCGCCTCCTTTTTCGTAAGGGAAACGTCTTTTCGTCAGGCACTGACGTTCGACGTGTCGTTACTGTTGATGTGGGTTTGATCGAATAAGAATGTATAGGTAGGGAATGGGGGGTTGGGAGATGTAAGGGTGGTGAAGGATCTGAACGCCGGCTACTACTTACTGCTGAATCTTGTATGCCTCACATTTGCACAGATATCAATTATCATTTAGGGATAGGATACAACATACTCCCATACTCTACATTGTTGAAAACAGCCTGTGCAAATGTTATATTCGGAAAATGATATAGAGATTGGGATGTTTCCGGGTCAAATAGAAGGTAGATATTTTCTGTGTACAAATTATCTGATAATGGGCTAGATAATATTTTGCTCCCTATTGGTGTCTGTGCAATTTCTTTCGTATAAAAACTATCCCACGGATCGGTTGTTGACTTCTGTATCCCAAACAGATCAATCATAAATTTGTCATTTTGATCTTTGATTTCGATCCCATTTTGAATAACGTCAATATATCTTACCGGGTCAGAATATTTCAAGGCAATTAAGCTAAGATATATTTTGTTAAATTTCTGCATATCAAGAATTTTTTTTGAAATTTCATATTTTTGTTTAATAAATCTTAGATATGCATCACAAATTACATTTATATCACGTAATGATAATGTCAACCTTTCTGCAAGAATGGACAAATGCTCCACTTCCTCCTCAAGAACATTATCCCTCGGAAAAATGAGACGTTCACGTAAATATTTCTTCAGATTTGGTGAAGGAAGGGGGATTTGATAATCAAAAAATCTCTGAAGATATCCGACACAATTTATTTCACCATAAATCGTTTTAATAGAGTGACTTAACTGTTCAATATCCATTGAAAATACAAAGATCACATTTTTCAAATCAAAAAAATGTTTCACAGCTTCAAGTGTCTCTATGGCAAATGTGGGTCTGCATCGATCTAATTCATCGACAAAAATCAAAAGTGGTTTCTTCTTTAATGCGTAATGGTTGACCAAATTACGAAATACGTTTTTCTTTGTATTCAGGGTCGTATATTCTTCGTATATTGTTTCAGAGGGGATTGACTTCATCAGATCACTACAAGCTTCTGTTATCTCTTTTACGTCGATATGGAACATCCCCCCACGCAACAGAATTTATTACCCGTGGTCCTAATATTTTAAGGGCAGATATTATTTTACCCTTCAATTCTTCTTTTTTTTCAGGATCACTTATGGCCAATTGGTTAAAACTGCAAATTAGTGGGACTATTGCTTCCGGGCAATCATCGTTTTCCCAGGCATTATAGGTAATTATATTGTACTTTTTTGGTGTTTTTTTGAATTTGTTCATCCACATATTGATGAATGATGTCTTCCCGGCCCCCCAAGGAGAATTCAACGCAATCACCAACGAATTTGTGTTGACTGCCGGAAGTGTTGTTTTGATATATACTGATAAATAATCTGCAAGATCATCCCGATGAAGTAAATCTTCTTCGAATGAATTTAGTGGGCATGAGGATTTCATGGGTCTATCACTGTCTATATCACCGGGAACCTATATTAGGTATTGCACATAACGAGAATTATATTGGAATTTATCTCTCAAATTGCCAGGAATTGATGTTGATATGAGCTGTTTTTAGGAATCTCCTGGTCCCCGAGACTTGGTCAGCCCTTCGGGCTTCCCGCGTCAGTCGCAAGTCTCTTGCAGAGCCTTGCTCCGCTGAGGTCGAGCCGTTGGCTCGGCCCGCCATTCCAAACCCTCATACCCTTTCACAAACAACATATCATCAATATGGTCTCTCCCAAAAAACTCACTCCCGCCATGGAACAGGTCAAAACATTCAAGGAAAAATACCCTGACTGTATCCTTTTCATGCGGATGGGTGACTTTTACGAGACATTTTTCGAAGACGCCGAGATTTGTGCCCGCGAACTCGACATCGTCCAGACCTCCCGCTCCAAAGACCCAGACGGAAATCCCATCCCCCTTGCCGGCATCCCCTACCACGCAGTCGACCTCTACCTTCCAAGGATGATCCGCAAAGGATACAAAGTCGCCGTCTGCGAACAGATCGAGGATCCCAAACTCGCAAAAGGCGTTGTAAAGCGGGACGTCGTCCGGGTCGTCACTCCGGGAACGGCGATCGACGCCGACGTCATCCCTGGTTCCACCGCCCACTATCTTATGGCCCTCTGTCCAGACGCGAAAAAAACCGTCATGGGTCTTGCCTTCCTCGACATCACCACAGGCGAGTTCTTTGTTCGGGAGATCCCCTTCGAGCCGGGATTCTCCGCCCTCGCCACAGAAATAGAACAATACAATCCCCTCGAGATCCTCGTCCCGCAGGGCATCTCCGCGGACCTCATCTCTTTCCTCGCCTCAACATGTAAGGTCCTCACTCCCGGCCGCTCCGGTCTCTTCGTTGACGGCGCTGCAGAACTCACCGCCGCATTTTGCGTCTCCTCCTTGGACGGATTCGACATCAGCTCCTCCGCGTGTACGAACGCCGCGGCCGCGGCCCTCCGCTATGCAAAGGAGACCCAGAAGACCGATCTCCCCCATATCCACGGATTCTCCCGGAAATACTCAAACGACGCGATGATCCTGGACGCGATCACGCTTCGAAACCTCGAGATCCTCAATCCCCTTCGAGGCGACCGGAATGATACTACTCTCTTCGGCTTTCTCAACCGGACAAAAACCCCCATGGGAAGTCGTGTCCTTCGAAGCACCATCACCCGGCCGCTGACCTCGCCGGAAAAAATCGATCGTCGTCTTGATGCCGTCGAATTCTTCACCCAGCGCCCCGTCCTCCCCTCAGGTATTCGAACCATCCTCTCCAGATTCACCGACATCGAACGGATCACCGGCCGGATCGCCTACGGAAACGCCTCGCCCCGCGACCTCCTCGCCCTCGCCTCAAGTCTCAACGCCATCCCCGGACTCACCGCCGAACTCTGCGGCGCCGAAGGCCTCCTCAAAGACGAACTCGAACAGATCCCCGCATTTGCCGGCATCGCCGACCTCATCCTTTCCGCGATCGTCGACGAGCCGCCCATCGTCTACAAAAACGGCGGCGTCATCAGGGAAGGATACAGCAGCGACCTTGATCAAATCAGACACATCGTCACAAACGGCCGCGACTGGATCGCCGAACTCCAGCAGACCGAACGGGAACGCACCGGGATCCGTTCGCTCAAGATCGCCTACAACAACGTGTTCGGCTACTACATCGAGATCACCAAAGCCAACCTCCATCTCGTTCCCGACACCTACGAACGCAAACAGACCACCGCAAACGGCGAGCGGTTCACGATCCCCGCACTCCGCGAACGAGAAGCGGCGATGGCCCAGGCCGACGACCGGGTTCTCGCTCTCGAGATCTCGCTGTTCGAATCGCTTCTCACGCATCTTGCCGAGTTCGTCCCGGCCCTCCAGCAGGCGTCCCGCTCGATCGGCACGATCGACATGACCGCCGCATTCGCCGACCTCTCGCTTTCCGGAAACTATGTCCGGCCCGAACTCGTTCCCGGAACCGAACTCCTCATCCGGGACGGCCGTCACCCGATCGTCGAAAACACCGTTCCCGGAGGCTATGTTCCAAACGACACCGAGATGAGTTCGATCGGCCAGCAGATTCTGATCCTCACCGGCGCCAACATGGCCGGTAAATCGACCTACATGCGAAGCGTCGCCCTCATCTGCATCATGGCCCAGACCGGCTGCTTCGTTCCGGCATCCTTTGCCCGGATCGGGATCGTCGACCGGGTCTTCACCCGGGTGGGGGCCTCCGACGATCTTGCCGGGGGGCAGAGCACATTCATGGTCGAGATGCTCGAACTCGCAAATATCTTGAACAACGCGACCGATCAAAGCCTCATTCTGCTCGATGAAATCGGCAGAGGAACGAGCACCGTCGACGGATATGCGATTGCCCGGGCCGTGCTCGAATATCTGCACGGCAAAGGAGGGTCCGGTCCCCGCACGCTGTTTGCGACCCATTTCCACCAGCTGATCGGGATGGAGTCCGAGCTTCGGCGTGTGCGAAATTACCACTTCGCCGTGAAAGAGGATCAGCACGACATTACGTTCCTTCGAAAGCTCATCCCCGGCGCGACGGATAGAAGCTACGGGATTCACGTCGCCAAGATCGCCGGCGTCCCGAAAAAGGTCCTGGTCCGTGCATCCGACCTTCTCAGAGAGGCCCTTGCCCAGGATGCGTCCTCCGGCGGGACGAAATACTATACGCAGATGCTTCTAACCGACGCCGAGCCGGCACCGTCCGCCGTCGAGGTGCGGATTCGCGACGCCGATCCGAACATGATGACCCCCATGCAGGCGCTTATGTTCATCAATGAACTCAAAGCGATGCTGGAGAAGAAATGAGCCGGGTCAGGATCCTCGATGAAGAGACGATCAGCCATATCGCGGCAGGCGAAGTGGTCGAACGTGCCGCGTCGGTCGTAAAAGAGCTCGTCGAAAACGCCGTGGACGCGGATGCCCGCATAATCCGGATCGGGATCTCGGCCGACAAAACCGGGATCACCCGGATCTCCGTCACGGACGACGGGGTCGGGATGGACTTCGAAGACGCTCTTCTGGCGTTTCGCCAGCATGCGACGAGCAAGATATCCCTGCCCGAGGATCTCGACGGGATCACCACGCTCGGGTTCCGCGGCGAGGCTCTCGCAAGCATCGCGGCGATCTCGAAGGTGACCTTCACGACAAAGGAACGCGGTTCCTCCTCGCCTGAGGCGGCCCGCGTCGTGATCCACGGCGGCGAGCTGATCTCGCACTCGGCCGTCGGCGCGCCGGAAGGAACGAGCATTATCATCGAGGCGCTCTTTTACAACACACCCGCCCGGCGCAAGTTCCAGAAGTCTGTTCCAACGGAGTTGTCCCACGTGTACGACATGGTCGAGCGGATCGCCCTTTCGAACAGGAACATCTCGTTTTTTCTGCTGTACAACGGCAAAGAGCGGTTCCAGACCTTTGGGACCGGCTCGTATCCCGATGTGATCGCCGCGGTGTTCGGCTCATCCTTTTCCAAGGAACTGACCCCGGTCTCCGGCAGTTTCGGCCCGGTGAAAATCGACGGCTGGATCACGCGGCCCGGCTCTGAGATGAAGACGACCCAGACGCGGTTTTATCTCTCGATAAACGGCCGGCAGGTGACGTCCCGTCAGCTGCAGTGGGCGATCCGCGAAGGATACGGCACGCTTCTTCCAAAGGGTATGTATCCGGCGGCGTTTCTCGATGTCGTCCTCGATCCGCGGGACGTCGACGTGAACGTGCATCCGACAAAGCGTGAGGTCCGCCTGTCCCGCGAGAGGGAAGTGATGCGGTTCATTCAGGACGCGGTTTATCAATCGCTGCATGAAGAGCGGGTCTTTTCTCCTACTCCCGCGCCCGTTCGCGAGATCGTCACGACCCTTCCGGCAGATATCGTCGGCGAGGCGGTGCCTGCGTATGCCGGGAAACGGGAGGCGAATGAGACGAGGCAGGCTCCTCTCAAACAGACGGAGAAGCAGCTTCGGCGGACCGAAACTCATGATCTGCCGGAAACCGATCTGTTCGTTCCCGAAGTCCTCGGTCAGATCGGGGACACCTACATTCTTGCGAAGAACGAATCAGGCGACCTGATCGTCGTCGACCAGCATGCGGCCCACGAGCGGATCATGTATGATCAGCTGCTCGCCCGTTCGTTGTCCGCAGAGGCCGGGCAGGAACTGATTGTCCCCCTGCCGATTACGCTGACGAAAAAGGAGACCGCCGCCCTTCCCGACCTGCTGGATGTCCTCGCCGCCGCGGGATATCTGCTCGAGCCGTTTGGAAAAGACGTCTGGATGGTCCGTTCCGTCCCGGTCGTCTCCTCAACGCTCGGCGACCCGGACGTCATTCACGCGATCCTGGAAGCGGCGCTGGACGGGGTCGGCAGCACCGACGAGGTCCTTGATAGGGTGCTGAAGACCGCCGCGTGCCGTGCCGTCGTGAAGGGGAACACGCCGCTCACCGTCGAGCAAATGCAGCGTCTCTTACGCCAGCTTATGGCGACAAAATCCCCTTACACCTGCCCTCACAGCCGGCCGACGACGATCGTTCTGTCTAAATCCAGGCTTGCCGGCATGTTTCTGAGATCGTGATTCGAATGAAGAATATTATTCTTCATATGAGCCACTTATTTTTCAAAAAAAATAGTGCCAATACTCTAGTTATTTTTTGATTTTGGGGTGCGGGGACGCGACTTCGGCGCGGAGCGTCCCGCGGTGGAAATATCTTATTTTGACAATTATTCTGAACAAAAAAAACAGGTTCGCCGGGCGGTGCAGCATTCTGCACCCCCGATCGTTTTTTCAGCTTGCAGCAGGCGCTTCGTCGCTGTCGATTCTCAGCTTCTTCGTCTTCCAGCCTCCGCGCATGTAGAAGAACAGATCGAAACAGAACATCACGACCGTTCCGCACACGACTGCATACCAGATATACTGGATCGAATACCCGCTGAGCGCAAAGAATGCGGCAAGACCTACCTGCGTGATCAGCTGGCCGGCGATCGCCGAGTACATCCCCGGCCGCGTCATACCCGCGCCGTTCATCGCAAAACCCATGGTCATAGCGATCGCCACGAGGAAGGAGGACAGCGGCACGATCTGCATAAACATCGTCCCGTCGGCAAGCGACTCGCCGGTCGCCCCGAAGAATTTCAGGAACTCCGTCGCAAAGACCAGATACAGCGCAGCAACGCCAGCCATGAATACCGCATTGGCCGTCGCCGCATACCTCACCGTCTTCACCGCACGCTCGACTTTTCCCGCTCCGAGATTCTGACCCACCATCACGGCAACCCCCATACAAAGTCCCATCACGATGACCAGTCCCATAAAATCCAGCCTCAGGCAGATACCGTATGCCGCCACCGCGGCCGTCCCAGACACGGCGATGATCGTCGTCATGGCAAGGAACGCCACGCTTCTGATTGCGCTCTGGATGGCCGACGGTATCGCGATCACCACGATATCCTTGATCAGCTTCGGCTCGAACGTCCACTTCTTCGGGAACTTGATAGGACTGTTCTTCCTTGACGGCAGAAGATACATCACGCCGATCAGAAGCAGCACTCCTATAGCCCTTGAAAGAAGCGACGCATACGCCGAACCGGCGATCCCGCAGGCAGGCCGCCAAGACCCAGAATAAGGGTTGGATTCAGGATAATATTCACTACGTTAACCCCAAGCATCACATACATAGGCGTTCTTGAATCCCCTGTACTCTGGAAAAACGTCGTCAGCGTCATCAGAATTACCATTACAAAGAGGCCCATAAGCATCGGCGTAAGGAATTTCGCTCCCTCCGCCGCGACCTCGGGATACGCTCCCATCAGCAAAAGCAGATTCTCCGAAAAGAAAAAGCCTATCACTGCAAGGATCGCGGAAAACCCGAGTGCCAGATAGAGGGAATGCAGCAGGATGACCTGGATACGTTCAAACTTCTCCGAACCGTATGCCCTTGATACGAATGCGGCAGTGGCCGTCACAATGCCGAAAATCACCTTGGTCAGGACCATTAAAACCATAATACTCATGGTCCCGCCCGCAATGGACACATCCCCCAGTTTCCCGATGAAATACATGTCCACGACTTCCAGCACGCTTTGAAGAAGATTACTGATGATAATCGGAAGCGCCACTATAAACAGGGCTTTTCCGACCGGTCATTCAGTAAGGAAATTGCTGGATTCTTTCATCGTCACAGTATCATACTTAAGGAACCGGTACGATAATAAAGCTTAATATAACTCACCAAAAATAAGTTGATACTTATGTTTGAATTTCGGATTTTTTAATTAAAAAAGGACTAATTTGATGTTTTGAGGAATGCTTACTCCTGGCTTTCCTCTTTCTCTATTCTCTCCTCTTTATTCGTCAGAAATGCGGCAACATCCCGATCCTCGCGTCCGAGATAGATCATTGCAACCGTAAGGCCGAGGATCACGATCGTCGTTCCGCTGATGTCGATAAACGTCAGATCGGTCACCAGAAGTCTTCGGACCATAGTCGTGACGCCCGCTATCAGAATCGGTCTGATCAGTACGCGCCCTGCCCGCACGTACGACTGCACCATATCGATCAGGGTTGCGATAACGATGATCAGAAGAATACCCTGCAGCACGTTCGTGAGGGACCCCTGCGTGTGGCTTTCCAGCGCAATCTGTATCAGACCAAGAGTCTCGATCGTCCCGAGAATGGCTGTAATTATCAAAAAAGCTGCAATAAGGACGTATATTGCGATCGTGACCAGGCTGCATCCTTTCACCAGAATCCGCTGGGTCCGCGGGAACATATCCATATCTGCCATAATTTAAGTAGAATACTGTTCTATTTGTAAGTAATAAAACAGTTCCATCGTTCGGACCGGATGTGCATGATGCAAATAGTCATCTTTATATGTCTAAACATCATTCTATTACCGCTGTTTCCCAGATGAAATACAAGGGCCAGTAGATCAGTCAGGCAGATCGTCGGACTTTTAATCCGCAGGTCGGGGGTTCAACTCCCTCCTGGCCCGCTTCACGCTTTCGGGTTTTTTGACAAGGGAAAATGCTTATAGCATGCCTTATCTCATTTTATTCGATGCGTGCATATCATCCATCATCACTCCACCGGCGAATGTATTCCCATTGGGCCATTCACAAGCCAAAGAACCGGACTTTTAAAAATTGAACCAGCTACCTGAAAGAATCAGCAGCAAGACCCCGTATTCACACGAATCTGATTAGGAGCTACATGACAAGACTCAATGTATTACTGCATGAGATGGTCCCCGACCATCAGATCATGACCGACGAAGACGTCAAAAATCTTCTCGTAACCTTCGACATTACGGAAGACCACCTTCCAAAAATCTATCATGATGACCCGGCCGTAAAAGCCTGCGGCGCAAAACCCGGAAACGTCATTACGATCGTAAGAAAGAGCCAGACTGCAGGCGAAGCCACATCCTACCGCCTTGTCGTCAGAAGGCCCAAAAAATAATCGGAGGAAAAATCATGATCGACAGAAGTGTATTATCAGGCGCGTATTTTTCTCAGGAACACGTTGCACGCCACCAGCTGGACTCCTATAACAATTTTGTCCAGTATAACCTCCAGATGGTTGTAGACGAACAGCGTATCGTCGAGACCGAAATCGTCAACAGAGGAAAAAACCAGGAGGCCGTATGGGTCGAACTGGGAAAGATCCGCGTTGAAAAACCCATCGTCAGGGAAGCCGACGGTTCGCAGAGCAAGCTCTATCCGGCCGAAGCCCGCCTAAGAAACCTTTCCTATGCGGCCCCGATGATCCTTGAAATGACCCTTCACCAAGGAGACAAAGTCTATCCGGTACAGGAGACCACCATAGGTCAGCTTCCGGTCATGATCGGCAGTCAGGTGTGTAACCTCTGCGGTCTGTCCCAGGAAGAAAGAACCGAACAGGGTGAAGACCCGAGCGACCCCGGAGGATACTTCATCGTCAATGGAACCGAACGCGTTTTAATGACCCTTGAAGATCTTGCCAGCAACAAGATCATGACCGAGTTCACCGAGAGATACAACGAGCAGATCCACGTATCCAAAGTGTTCTCCCAGTTCCGCGGCTACCGCGCTCTCGTCGTTGTCGAGAAGAACAAGAAAAATCTCCTCGACGTCTCCTTCCCGAGCGTTGCCGGTCACCTGCGGTTTGCGGACCTCATGCGTGCGCTCGGTCTCGAGTCCGATGAAGAAATCGTATCGGCCGTCTCACTCTCCGAAGACGTCCTCACCTACATGATGCAGACCCTCGAAGAAAGCGAATGCGCCACCATCGAGGAAAGCGTCATGTATGTCGGTAAGAAGCTCGCACCCAACCAGACCAAGGATTACCAGAGAAAACGTGCCGAGTTCGTGTTGGACAGCTACCTTCTCCCGCACTTAAACTACGCCATCCCTGGCTCCTTAAAGCCCGGAGACGAAGGCTACGAAGTGTATACAAAAGACGTCCGTATTGCCAAAGCCGAATTCCTCGGCAGAATGGCGGAGGCATGTTTCGATCTCGCACTCAACAAGAGGAGAATCGACGACAAAGATCACTACTCCAACAAGCGTCTGAAGCTTGCCGGTGATCTGATGGAAGATCTGTTCCGTATCTCGCTGAACAGACTCACCCGCGATGTCAAGTATCAGCTTGAACGCGCGAGCATGAGACACAGAGAACTCGCGATCGGAACCGTCGTCCGTGCGGATGTCTTAACTGAACGCCTGATCCACCCGCTCGCAACCGGAAACTGGGTCGGCGGAAGGACCGGTGTATCCCAGCTTATGGACCGCGTCGACCACATGTCGGTCATCTCCCACCTTCGAAGAGTCATCTCTCCGCTGTCCAGATCCCAGCCCCACTTCGAGGCCCGTGATCTGCACCCGACCCAGTGGGGACGCATCTGTCCGTCCGAAACGCCGGAAGGACCGAACTGCGGTTTAGTGAAGAACTTTGCCCAGCTTGTCGAGATCAGTAAAGGAACCGACGAGGATGAAGTCCTCCGTATAATACAGGGCATGAAGATCCAGCCAATCAGGAGCGAATAAAATGGAAAAGAAAATGGCACGTGTATTCGTGGACGGCGCTTTGATTGGAAAAGTCGATGATGCTTTCGGGTTCACCAGAAACTTCAGACAGATGCGCAGATCAGGGCACGTCTCGACCGAAGTCAATATTTCATATAAAGATTACAGCAACGAGATCGTTATCAATACCGACCGCGGACGGGCCCGCCGCCCCCTGATCGTCGTGGAAAACGGTATACCTGCCGTCACCCCCGAAGATATCGAGATCGTCAGATCCGGCGCAGAGGACTTTATGGCCCTTGTCGCCCAGGGAAAGATCGAGTTCATCGATGCGGAAGAGGAGGATGACCTCTTTATCGCTGTGCAGGAATCCGATCTGACTCCCGAACACACCCACCTTGAAATTGATCCGTCTCTTATCCTCGGTATCGGAGCAGCACACGTTCCGTTCCCGGAACACAACGCATCGCCGCGTGTTACGATGGGTGCGGGTATGATTAAACAGGCACTGGGTTTTGCCCAGGCAAACATGAAGCTTAGGCCCGATACCCGCGGTCATATGCTTCACTATGCCCAGGTCCCGATGGTGCACACGCAGGCGGCCGAACTTATCGGCTCCGACAACCGCCCACAGGGTCAGAACTTCTGTGTGGCCATCATCTCCTACGAAGGATACAATATTGAAGATGCACTCATTTTCAACAAAGCATCGGTCGAACGCGGAGTCGGCCGTTCCCACTTCTTCAGAACCTACGAAGGAGAGGAACGCAGATATCCCGGAGGACAGGTCGACAGGATTGAACTGCCCGAAGAGGATGTCCAGGGTTCCCACGGAATCGGATCCTACGCAAACCTCGATGTCGACGGCATCATCAATCCCGAGACCGTCGTCAATGAAAAAGACGTTCTCATCGGCAAGACATCTCCGCCGCGTTTCCTCGAGGAACAGACCGGAGAACTCATCGCCGTTGAAAAACGCCGCGACACCTCCATTACGATGAGAAGCAACGAGACCGGTATCGTCGACACCGTCATCATCACCGAGTCCGAAAACTCCTCCCGCCTCGTCAAAGTCAGAACACGTGACCTCCGTATCCCGGAGATCGGCGACAAGTTCGCATCCCGTCACGGTCAGAAAGGTGTCTGCGGTCTTATCACTCCGCAGGAAAACATGCCATTCACCGCTGCAGGTATCGCGCCTGACCTCGTCATCAACCCGCACGCAGTCCCGTCACGTATGACCATCGGTCATATGCTCGAGATGATCGGCGGCAAAGCCGGAGCACTCGAAGGTTCCCGCGTGAATGCAACTTCATTCAGAAAGACCCAGGTCGAGAAGATCTTCGACTCGCCCTTTGCACAGAACCGTCTCTTAAACGACAAAGAGATCGGCAAAGACGTGAAGTCCAGCACCCTTACCCGTGAGCAGGTCTTACGACACCAGCTTGCCGAGGCAGGATTTGCCCACACCGGCCGTGAAGTCATGTACGACGGTATCACCGGCCGCAGATTCCAGGCCGACATTTACATCGGCGTTATCTACTACCAGAAACTCTACCACATGGTATCTACCAAGATGCATGCACGGTCCAGAGGTCCGGTCCAGGTCCTTACCCGTCAACCTACCGAAGGACGTGCCCGTGAGGGAGGTCTTCGTTTCGGTGAAATGGAACGTGATGTGATGATCGGTCACGGTGCCGCCATGGCTCTCAAAGAGCGTCTCCTTGACGAATCCGATGCAGTAAAACAGTACGTCTGCGCACGCTGCGGAATGGTCGCCATGTACGATGCCAAGCAGAAGATGACCCGCTGTCTCGCCTGCGGTGCAGAAACAGATATTTATGAAGTCGAAATGAGTTACGCATTCAAACTTCTCCTTGACGAGATGAAGAGTATGGGTATAGCTCCCAGACTGAGACTGGAGGATATGGTATGACCTCGCCAAAGAGAATCGGCAAGATCGAGTTTGGTATTCTTTCACCGAAAGCGATCCGCGACATGAGTGTCTGTAAGGTCATCTGGCCCGACACGTACGACGATGATGGATTCCCATATCCTAAAGGTCTCATGGACCCGAGTCTCGGTGTTATCGACCCGGGACTTCGCTGCAAGACCTGCGGTCAGAAGCAGGGCGACTGTCCTGGTCACTTCGGTCACATCGATCTCGCAAAACCGGTTATCCATGTCGGATACACCCGCTTGATCAGAAAACTTCTCCGTGTCACCTGCCGTGACTGCGGCCGGCTTCTTCTCGACAAAGAAGAAATCGAACGCTTCTCCGCACTTGAAGACGACCCCTACTCAGCCGAGACCATCGGCGAGAAGGATATCAAGAAGGAACGTATATGCCCCTACTGCGGCGATCAGCAGTTCAAGATCAACTTCGAGAAGCCGACCTCGTTCGTCGAGATCGTCACCGAAATGGGTGAAGACGGCAAAGTCCACAAGTCGGAACGCAAACTGACCTCCGCCGACATCCGCGAGCGGCTCGAAAAGATCCCGGACGACGATCTCCGTCTTCTCGGTATCGATCCCGAAGACGCAAGACCCGAATGGACCGTTCTTACCGTCCTTCCCGTCCCGCCGGTAACCGTCCGCCCGTCCATTATCCTTGAAAACGGTCAGAGATCCGAGGATGATCTGACCCACAAGCTTGTGGATATCATCAGGATCAACCAGCGCTTTAAGGAAAACCAGGACGCAGGTGCCCCGCAGCTCATTATTGAGGATCTGTGGGAGCTTCTCCAGTACCACGTCACCACCTACCTCGACAACGAGGTCGCAGGATGCCCGCCGGCGAGACACCGGTCCGGCAGACCGCTCAAGACACTCTCTCAGCGTCTGAAAGGAAAAGACGGCCGTTTCCGCGGATCCTTATCCGGTAAACGTGTCAACTTCTCCGCCCGTACGGTTATCTCTCCAGACCCGAACCTTTCGATCGGCGAAGTCGGTATCCCGCTTGCCATCGCAAACGAGATGTCCGTACCTGTAAGAGTGACCACGCAGAATCTTGAGGATATGCGTGCACTCATCCGGATCGGCCCGCACAGACCGACCCTTCGCGACCCCTGCGGTGCGAACTATGTGAACAGACCCGACGGCCGCCGTATCAGACTGATCGCCGGTGAAGAAGGTAACTGCGACACCGTTGCGGAAATGATTGAACCCGGATGGAAGATCGACAGACAGCTGCGTGACGGGGACATCGTTCTCTTCAACCGTCAGCCGTCTCTGCACCGTATGTCCATCATGTCCCACCACATCAAAGTCATGACCGGCAGAACGTTCCGCCTTAACCCGGCAGTATGTCCCCCGTACAACGCAGACTTTGATGGAGATGAAATGAACCTGCACGTTCCTCAGACCGAGGAAGCACGTGCAGAAGCGGAACTTCTCGTCGCGGTCCAGGAAAACATTCTCTCGCCGCGTTTCGGCGGTCCGATCATCGGCGGTCTTCACGACCACATCTCCGGTATCTTCCTGCTGACGAACCAGCTGAAGTGGTACACGAAATCCGAGTTCCTCTATCTCTTAAAATACACCGAGATGGAACACCTCCCCAAACCGGGCAAGGTCGAAAACGGTATTCCCTACTGGAGCAACAAACAGGCATTCTCGATGATCCTGCCAAAGGACGTCAACATGTTCTACAAAGCTACCTGCTGCCGGAACTGCGACCCCTGTACGAAGGACAAGTATTGTCCGAACGACGCATTCGTCAGAATCGTCGACGGAGAACTCATCAGAGGAACCATCGACAAGAAGTCTGTGGGAGCAATGGACGGAGCTATTCTTAACAGGATCATCCGTCTGCACGGCACGCAGCGTGCAAAAGAGTACATCGACGATCTGACGAAACTCTCAATCCGTGCGATCATGCTGTACGGATTCTCGTACGGTATCAACGATACCGATCTCGGTAAGGAAGAGTACAAGCAGATCCGCGACGTGCTCGACACTGCAGAACGCGATGTCGCCAACCGTATCAATATCTTCGAGCAGGGACACTTAGAGCCCATGCCCGGAAGAACCCCTGAAGAGACTCTTGAAATGCAGGTCATGAAAGAGCTGGGTAAAGCCCGTGACCGGACCGGTGATATCGCATCCCGTCACTTAGGTTTCGAAAACTCTGCTGTGGTCATGGCCGTTTCCGGAGCCCGCGGTTCGATGCTGAACATCGCACAGATGGCAGGTTGTATCGGTCAGCAGGCAGTGCGTGGTGAGCGTATCGTTCGTGGATATGAAGACCGCACCCTCCCGCACTTCAAACGCAGCGACAAAGGCGCCGACGCACACGGTTTCGTCCGCAACTCCTACAAGTCCGGTCTGAACCCGACCGAGTTCTTCTTCCATGCAATCGGAGGTCGTGAAGGTCTTGTGGATACTGCGGTTCGTACATCCCAGTCCGGTTACCTCCAGCGCCGTATGATTAACGCACTGCAGGATCTCAAAGTCGCGTATGACGGCACTGTCCGCAGTACCGGCGGCAAGATCATTCAGTTCGTCTACGGAGAAGATGGTACCGATCCGGCCAAGTCCGCTTCCGGTCTGCCGGTCGATGTGAAAGGTATTGCCGAATCCGTTCTCAAGGAGGAGATCTAACATGGTTCAAAACAATGATGAGTTCGACGAGGAGTTCGATACCTTCGAAGAAGTCATCGAAGAAACTCCCGAAACGACCTCAAAGAAATCCCTGGCGGAAAAGGTCGAAGCGGTTCTTGAAACGGAATCTGCCGAGGAAACCCCCGCCGAGTCCGCAGAAAAGAAACCCCGGTCGAAGAAGGCCAAGAAGACCGAAGAGGCCGCAGAAGAGCCCGAGTCGCCGATCGCCGCCGAGCTGCACAGCTGGGGTCTTCCAAAGACCCTCTTCCAGCAGTTGAAGAACTGGCTCGAGAGCAAATCCGAAGAGGATCTCGAGGCTATCGATCTCGCCCGCATGAAGTCCCGCGTAAGGAGACTCGTCGACGAGAACATGCCGGTGTCAACGACCACGGAACTCACGAAGATCCTTATCTCGAAGTATGATGCAGGCAAGGAAGTAACCGACGCAAACTTCGAAAACATCGTTGACCGAATCAACACCGAGTATGAACGTACCCGTGTTCAGCCCTGCGAAGCGGTCGGTATCAACGCAGCCCACTCCATTGGTGAACCGGGTACGCAGATGACGATGCGTACGTTCCACTACGCGGGTGTGGCTGAAATCAACGTTACCCTCGGTCTGCCGCGTCTTATCGAAATCATGGATGCGAGAAAAGAGCCGTCGACCCCGACCATGACCATCTTCCAGGACAAGGACTACCGCGAGAGCCGTGATAAGGCACGTGAGGTCTCCTGGAAGATCGAAGCCGCTCCCCTTCACGAGTTCGGCGACATCGAGACCGACATCGCAGAGATGTGCGTTCTCGTTCAGGTCAACAAAGAAGTCTGTAAGAAACGTAAGATCGCCGTATCCGAAGTTCTTGCCCGCGCTCCGCAGAAGATTAAAGACAAGCGTCACTACCGCGACTTCGAAGTCGAGGTCGACGAGGCGAACGGTCTCTTGAAGTTCCTCCCGAAAAACGAGGACTCCTATCAGAACCTCTTCCAGCTCGCCGAACATGTCCGTCAGGTCATTGTTCAGGGTATCGATGATATCAAGAGGGTCGTCGTTCGAAAAGAAAACGACGAGTACATCCTCCATACTGAGGGTTCAAACCTCAAAGACGTCTTCGAGATCGACGGCGTCGACTGTACGAGGACCCGTACAAACAACATCTCCGAGATTGCGAGCACGCTCGGTGTTGAGGCTGCCCGTTCGGCTATCATCTACGAAGCGTTCACCACCCTGAAAGAACAGGGTATTTCGGTCGATCTTCGCCACATCATGCTTGTCGCAGACATCATGTGCATGGACGGCGAGGTCAAACAGATCGGTCGTCACGGAATTGCCGGCGAGAAGGAATCGGTTCTTTCCCGTGCAAGTTTCGAAGTCACGGTCAACCACCTGCTGGATGCAGCGGTGGCCCACGAATTCGATGAACTTTCCGGTGTCACGGAAAACGTCATCGTCGGTCAGCCGATTCTTCTCGGTACCGGAGATGTCAAACTAATGGTCCGCCGCGTGGCACCTCAGTAATCTTTTTTTTTATCATGGTTATTCCTGAACTCTTATCTCCTGCGGGTTCGCCCGATGCTTTGAAAGCCGCTGTATTTGCCGGCTGCGACGCTGTCTATCTCGGCGGAAAACTCTTTGGTGCACGCCAGTATGCGGCCAACTTTTCAAACGAAGAACTGAAAAGTGCGGTCGTGTTTGCCCATCAGTACGGCGTCAAAGTGTATGTGACCGTCAATACGCTCGCATATGATGACGACATGCCGGTGATCGCCGAGTATCTCCGTTTCCTCTCCGATATCGGCGTCGACGCGATTCTGGTGCAGGATGTCGGCATCCTCTCTCTCCCGAGAGAGATCGTGCCGGATCTTCCCCTGCATGCAAGCACGCAGATGACGATCCATAACGCGGCAGGTGTCCGGTTCGCTGCCGAACACGGCGTCTCGCGTGTGGTCCTGTCCCGTGAACTTCCGTTCGATGATGTGAAAAGAATCGCCGAAGCCGCCAATGAGATCGGCGTCGAGCTGGAGATCTTTATTCACGGGGCGATCTGCTATGCATACTCGGGACAGTGCCTTTTCTCCTCGGTGATCGGCGGACGAAGCGGGAATCAGGGGGCATGCGCCCAGCCGTGCCGAAAACCCTACTCGCTTCTTGCGGACGGAGAGACGTTGCCGACTCAGGGAGATTATCATCTCTCTCCGCGTGATCTGTGTCTGTATCCCTACCTCGAAGAGGTCTGCAGTCTCGGTGTTGCGGCGGTCAAGATCGAAGAAAGGTTGAAGACGCCAGAGTATGTGGCTATCGTCACTGATGCTTACCGCAGGGGCCTTGATACGATCGCTGCCGGGGAAGCGTTCGTTCCCGAGAATGAAACGATGGAGGATCTCGCCATTGCATTTAACCGGGGGTTTACGAAAGGCTATCTTTTCGGCGACAAGTGGGGGACCTTTATCAATGTGAAAAAGCCCGACAACCGCGGCGTCTATGCCGGGTATGTGTCCGGGCTGGACGAGTCCCGCGGCAAAGTGATCGTCAAGATCGAAGGTCCGGTCCCCGATACGGGAGACGGTCTGGTGTTCAAGATCGCCGGCCGCGAGACCGGGTTCGCACTGAATAAAGAGCCGTATATCTTCCCGGAAGGGGATGCCTACAAGATTCCCGCTCCGCCCGACGTCGTCTTAGGCAGCGAGCTGTGGATCACCCGGCGGATGAAGACCGAACGAAAAGCGGCCGCGATCCTTTCAAAACCATCCGCCGGAAGAATCCCGCTCGACATCGTCGTCTCGGTCGATAAATCGGGACGGCTGACGGTCTCTTCGGATTCTGTGGAGGTCAAAACCGAGATGCCGATGCTTGAAGCGCTGAACAAGCCCGTTTCCAAAGAGTCGGTCGAGACCCAGATGCGAAAGACCGGCGGCACTCCGTTCTCTGTCAGAAGTCTCACGATGAAGTATGACGGCACGATGTTTCTGCCGATGAGCGTCATCACGGATCTTCGCCGGAAGTTTCTGGATGCGGCGGCACTGGCCCGACAACTGGTCCAGACCACCCGTTCATATGCGGAAAAAGGCACTGCGGTCCCGGAGCGAACCACGCCGATCGTCCAGGTCTATACTGATACCGTCGTCGGGGCAAAGGCCGCCCACTCGGCCGGAGCAGGACAGGTTGTCTATGAAGGATTTGAGGAGATTTATGATCTTCCGATCATCTACAAGCTACCGCGGATCGTTTTGGAACATGAATTTGCCGGGCTTCTCTCAAAAATCCCGCCAAGCGCCGCCGGCGTTATTGTCGACGGGGTCGGGGCCGCTGAAGTTATCAAGGGCGTGCCGAAGTACGGCGGCTCGGGTCTGAACATTACGAATGCCCGCTCGGCCGTGACGTATGGGAAGAGCTGTCGTCAGGTCTGTCTCTCGCCGGAACTCTCGGGAAAACAGATCAGAACGCTGATGGAGCATCTCGCGGCATATGCCCATCCGCCGAAGACCGAGGTGATCGTTCAGGGCAGTCTTGAGGTGATGATCTCCGAAAACTGTATTCCGGCAACGGTGCAGGGATGCCGGAGCTGCAGTCAGTCCTGGGCACTGAAGGATAAAACGAACAGAATATTCCGGGTCAGGACCGATTCCCAGTGCCGGGGTCATATCTTAAACTCGTCTGAGACCTGCCTGATCGAGTATGTCGGGAAACTCGCGGCGGCCGGCGTTTCGGTCATCTCGATTGATGCCCGCGGCCGAAGTCCGGAGTATATCCGCCGCATGACCGCGATCTACTCCGCGGTCGTTGACGGAAGCGGCGACCCCAAGGAACTTAAAGAACAGATAAAAGATATCGCGTCCGGCGGCATCACGGCAGGGCATTACCTGCGCGGTGTGGTCAGAGAATAACTTCTTTCTATTTTTTGTATAAGTGAACTGCGGCCTGCCGGTTTTTGTTCCCGAGTCCGGCGGCTCTTCCGCTCCTCAGTCATGCAGCGATGTATTTGACTGTGGATTGTGTCAATTATATTTAATTTACATTTTCATTTTTTAAAGAAAAATATTTATAAGTGTGCGGATGAATATTGATTGTCGATAATATGTCGTCCATGATGCCCGACATCGAGTAGTTCCCCTGGACGGGCATCATGAATTCGTGACTGTCGTACATTCCATGTTCCCGGTGGATCTTCGTTTCCGATGCAGGACGAATGATCTTTATCCGAGTTTGCATTCGAACAAAGAGGAGCCATCCTCTTTAGCATAGATAGACCTTGCGGGAAAATAGTTCTACACCAGCATCTTCCCGCTTATTTTTTTGATTATTTTCCGTCCGTGTTTTCATCCAGATCGTACATGGCAAGTTTATTATATTAATGTGATTTAATTTACTTGCCTGGAATGTAAATATCAATTTATTTATGACGATACTGACGAATATTGATGGTCGATAACCTGTCATACGTGGCGCGTCTGTAATGGAGTCAGCTAGTGCGGGCAGTATGGCCATATTCCCGCATGTCCATAGAATGGTTTCAGACGAAATGGAACGTTGGTTCTATCTAAAATGTATTTTCCAATTTGAGGGATTCCCACATGGTATTAAGCACAATGTATCCTAAATATTCCGTGAGAAAAGGGGGGAAGACCGTTATCATGGAGCAAAAACTCCTGAAACGCATCTCCCATCTTCTCTTAGATACTGCACGCTGCGTCGGTTGTGGTATCTGTGTTGACGCATGTCCAAAGGAAGCGATTTCTTTAGGTATGGTCGGTGCATCCATCCGCGGTGCAGCCTCTGGCGAGGCACCAATTTCTGTCGATCCTGCAGTGTGTTCATACTGCGGTGTCTGCACGATTCTGTGTCCGTTTGATGCTCTTCTCGTAGAAGTCGACGGTGAACCAAGCCTCCCGATTCTGGAGCAGGAAGGTTTCCCTGAGTATGATTTTACTGCCGAGATTAGCGAGGAAAAGTGTGTCCGCTGTACATCCTGTCATGAGGCCTGCCCGCATGACGCTATTGTCCGGGATGTCCCCGTTTATGAAGGCGAAGTCGAAGGCGGCGTGCAGCGTCAGACTGCTCTTAACGGCGACGTTACCTTTCAGGTAGATACGGAAAAATGTACGATCTGCGGTATCTGCGGTACATTATGCCCGGCACTTACCGTTGCCAGAGATCCTTTCTATCCGGGGACTATGACGCCGACCGGTTAGGTTCTCTGGGAGAAGGAGGTATGCAACGCCTGGCTGATATGCGTGAATGCCTGTCCTGAGAAAGCTCTTCCCGTGCAGCGTGAGTTTCCAAAGGAGCTGCAGCTCCCCGGGAAGGTCTCCATCGATAAATCAGAGTGTATCACATGCACCTGGTGTAAACAGGTCTGCCCGAGCGAGGCCGTTACGATCACGAAATTCTT
>NIZU01000008.1 GCA_003315675.1 Methanocorpusculum sp. MCE | reverse complement strand
TGCTGTTCGAGGTCGCGGACCCGTTCCATGAGGTCGGCATAGTCGCGTTCGAGTTCTTCGAGGCGTTTTTCCATGTTTTCCTGGGATGTCATGTATAGGAGATTGGCTACATCCATACCCCCTCACCCCCCCCAAAAAAAGAAGAATACCCATTATTCCTTGACGTTTTTTTTTTAAATTTACACTCTGTTTTGAATCGTTTTCACCTGATAGATATTATAACAAAATGCAGCCAGCATATTTTTCACTCGTACTCTTTGCAGCGTTGTTACCTTTACCAACCCTGCATGAAAGATATTTTTGATCACTACATAGGGTCTCTCGCCCTTTGATCTCTTCCTACTTATTCGCAGATTTCTCAGTTTATCTCGTATGCCAATGGGATGCCCTCTCGCTCCCCTTTTCATTGTGGCACTATATCCCTTGCATTTTGCTCCCTGATATCCCCGATCCCGATAGACCACTTCTCCTTTTTCTGAGAGGTCCACCTGACTATCATGAACATTTGCCGTGGTGGTTTCAATGCGTCGAATAAGATCGTGCGTCGTATCCATGATGGTATGAAGTTTATAGCCATAGTGCATTTTGCCGTTCTTGGACATGATTTTTCCATCTTTATCCCGTCGTGTTTTTGCCTGATCTCCTCGCGGCGTGTCTTTCTTACAATGACCGGGTTCAGCATACACAAACGTTGCATCCTGAATCATACCTTGTTCAATTTTCAGACCTTTCAGGTCAAGTTGTCTCTGAAACTCCTGCCAGACCACTGTATCAACGCCTGATTCGGACATGCGCTCCCGAAATAACCAGATCGTTGAATTGTCGGGTATTTTGTCAGGACACCCAAGAGTTCGCAAGATCGAATCTTGCTCACCGTTTCGGGCTAACGCCCTCACTTACCATGCCAAAAAGAAAGACGATCATAAATTTCACGTTCAACGGCGAGATCAGACAGATTATACCAGACTTCCAGAAGCTGAATCTTGAACATAAGTATGACATCGACATTGGGATGACCGCCATTGCCGGATTTATTTGCATACATGGATTCAAGAAGAGGGCGAAACACATCCCAATCAAGTGTTTTACCAACGTCGGAGAGACGGTCGCCAAGTTTTTCATAACGTTCGTGATATGCCTGGTTGAGACCAAAGCTGCTGAAAGTCCCCATACATACTACTCAACGTAAGAAAAGAAAGTACTTTCTGTCGGGAAAAAAAGGTTGTTAGAAATTCTCAATAATTATTGAGTTTCTCTTTTTTCGTCACAATATCCCGCTCGGCTTTCGATAAAAGGAGATCACGTTCCCTGCTTTGGATGGCAGGACAGTATTTGCAGAAGGCGTCATCGATATCATTCCAGACTGCGCGGACCGGGCAGTAATACTCACCGTCATACTGTTCCACGGAAAAGCCCCCGGGAAACGGCATACCTACCGGATGAACCGGTTCGTCTTTGATGTAAACCGAATACGCAGCAATCAGATATTTGAGGGAACGCAGACGGTCTCCCGGCGTTCCTTTCGAAGCAGCTCTCCGTGCGTCGGCCGTAAATGCTTGCCACGAGGAAGGGAGCTGAACTGCAGCATGGATCGGCGTAAGCTCATCGGTCATCATGCGAAGATAGCCGTCGACAATCTGGATGCGGGCATACTGCATGAGAGAATCCCCGTATTCTTTGGGAATATTCTCCTGCTTTTTTGCATACCGGTTAAGCATCAGCTCCAGATCCTCGGGAGAATACAGCTGACCTTTCTCTTTGAGGAGAGCTAAAAGAGCACCTTTGCGGGATACGCGGGCAAACTCATCCCATGAAAAAAGAGTTCCCGAAGGGGATGTCCCCTCACGGTTCCAAAATCCCATCAGGCCACCTTACTCTGACAGAGGTTTTGCGCCTTTCTTCCAGACCTCTTCCCTATAGGTCGGACCGCTGTTATACGTACAGAACGGGATGAGTCTGCCGTCCGGGGTCGCATAATGAATACAGCAGCGGGATACCCGTTCGGTATCGTAGTTGAAGGCATCCATGAAATGCATCGAGCCGATGAAGAGAGCATGTTCGTGGAATTTTCCAAGCGAGCCGTAGTCATGTTTGACGAGAGCATCGTAGATGAGTTTCTTCAAATCGATCCGGATGCCTTCGACTTCTTCTTTAGAGACGGCCTTGTTGATCTTGCCAAGGCCAGCCGCCATTGCCAGATATTTACCGGTCTTGCCGGTCGTCTTGAACTTTTCCGCAAGGATGGTTGCCTCGGCGAAGAACTTGTCAACATCAACGACCCTGGTGATCGGCACGAGATCGCCCTCATCATTCACGAATCCATAGGTTGCAGCTCCGCAGTGAGGGTGGGCGCAGAACATGATCTGAGGTTTTCCTGTGTATGCCTCGATCAGATCGCAGATCGTCATGACGGAGGGAATCGGATAGAAATCGGATGATTTGAGTTTGCCGTCCATCTGTTCCTCGGCGCAGCGGGTGATGTCGGGAATGGTCACGCGTTCGCGCAGAACATCATCCTCTTTTGCCGCACCCGTGAAGGCAACGGGCTGGAAGTTGATACCCCGGATGATGTCGACATTCCTGCTCGCAAACTTAATGATGTCGCCGATCTCATGGTCATTTTTCCCATGGATGATTGTTGGAACAAGCACGACCCCAAGACCAACTTTCCGGCAGTTTTCAATCGCCGGGAGTGAGGTTTTTTCCAGAAGCGGATTCGTCTCTTTGGAAACACCGTCAAAATGGAGATAGACGGTAGAGAGTCCGGCTTCACGCAGATTCTTCGCAAGTTCGGGATTCTGGGCAAGTTTGACACCGTTCGACGCCATCTGAACCTGGCTGAAACCAAGCTCTCTGGCTTTTTTGATGATATCGACGAGATCGTCACGCATTGTGGGCTCGCCGCCGGAAAGCTGAACCGCCGGACAGGGGACAGGCTTCTCGTTCCTGAGGAGCGTAAGCATCGAGGTGATTTCATCAAAAGTCGGTTCATAGATATAACCGCAGGCCCGGGCGTTGGCAAAACAGAACTCGCACTTTAGATTGCAGCGGTTCGTAACATCGATGTTCGCCAGAAGCGTTCCTGACTTATGATTCGCACAAAGACCGCAGCGGGTCGTACATTCTCCCGGAAGGTCGACATTCGGATTTTCCACACCTCTGCCCACGCGGTCATAGGTGTCGAACCGCCGGTACATCTCAGCATCCGACCAGTACAGATTCTTTGCATAACCGTGTTCCGGACAGGTCCGGCATATCCATATCGCGCCGCCCTCCTCAATGATTTCCGCGTCGAGCAATTTACCACAGACGGGGCACAGGCTTTTCGTTCTTTTTATTGGCGTCATGGTTAACTCCCTTGAAATATAATTATTATAGTAATTCGCGTTTAACTATAAAAGAATGAGAGTGAGAGTTTGATACTAGATATTTTGACGACAGTTGGTATGGCCTGCCTATGGGCAGTATGGATAATGATGCCGGCATACATTCCAAATCCTGCCGCTGCTTTGCTCGGAGGAGGGACACCGGTCGATTTCGGCAGATGCGCCAAAGACGGACGGCGGATACTTGGAGACGGAAAAACATGGCGCGGCCTAATCGGCGGCATCATTGTCGGTATCATCTTTGGATTCATCCAGATCTTTCTGGTCGACTACTTCCATCTGGATTTCCTGCCGAAACAGACGATTGTCACCGTGTGTGCCCTCGCCATGGGAGCTCTTCTCGGCGACATGGTCAAAAGCTACTTCAAGCGCAGATTGGGAAAAGACCGGGGAGCCAAATGGCCGATCGCGGATATGTATGATATGGTCGTCGGATCTTTGGTCCCGATGACCTTGGCATTACTCGTAACAGGGAACCTCAATTGGTTCACCGAAAATTTCGACTCGGCCGGATTCCTGATCGCGACCTTTATTGCCATCCTCATACTATCACCTCTATTACATAGAGGAACAAATATTATCGGATACTTACTCGGGTTAAAGGACGTACCATGGTAAACAGAATACTAGACCATCTGATTCAATATAAGGCAGTGGAGTTCGGGGATTTCACCCTCGCGTCCTGTGCTCAAAGCAAGTACTACATCGATGTAAAATCGGCGATCATGCAGCCGGAACTGCTCTCCGAGATTGCAGAAGAAGTCGCAAAAAAATACGATTTCGAGTGTATCGCGGGTGTCGCCGTTGGAGGGGTCCCGCTCGCCGTGGCCGTATCTCTGGCAGCACATAAACCGTGCGCCATTATCCGGGCAGCAGCAAAAGACCATGGAAAGAGTCAGATGGTCATCGGAAACGTCCAGGGAAAACGGGTCCTTTTAATCGAAGACGTTACGACGTCGGGTGGTTCATCAAAGTACGGTGTCGAAGAACTGCGGAAAGCCGGAGCACTGATCGATTCCGTCGTCACCGTAGTTGACCGGGAAGGCGGGGCAGAAGAACTTCTCGCCGCAGAAGGGATCACGCTGCATCCGCTCGTGAAAGCAAGCGAACTCCTTGCATAATTTTTTTCATCTCATTTCCAAAGGACAGATACATCGGAAACTCGTGTGATATATTTATAACATATTGTGACAAATACATCACATATGAATATGATTTCATTGATGGGACTTATCGGGTTCCTTGGCTTTCTCGGATTCTATTCCGGGAATTATGGATTCTTCGGATTCTTCAGTTTCTTTGTATTCTTCACCTACGCTCTGAAAAAATATGATGAACTCTTTGATGCATATGTGAAAAAATCCGCAACCCTGGCATTCTTTACCTCGGTCGTATTATTCTGTGCGGCTCTTTGTGCAGTCGTCATACTCAGCACATCGGAATTTACCACAGGCATATTTATGCTCGTGCTCGGCATTTCGCTCATTATATTTATTCTGCGTCTGACCATCTACGAAATGGCGGAAAACATCCGTGCCCGTGAGGAATAATGCAGACACGCATTCGCGAATGCCGGCAAAAACTCGGCATGACTCAGGGAGAACTGGCGGAACTCGCCGGCGTTCGGCGGGAAACGATCGTTCATCTGGAAAAGGGGAAATACAACCCCTCACTCAAACTCGGATTCGATCTGGCAAAGATCCTTCAAATACCGGTGGAGGAACTGTTTTCATTTGAAGACGAGTAATCCTATTTTTTGCCAGTGCCATGACACAGGGGCGTAAATACCAAGTTATTGGAAACATTATTTGACTGTTAACGCGCCATAGATAAGGATATGAAAATATTAGTGGCCGGAGGTGGCGGAAGGGAACACGCCATCTGCTTAGCACTCACCAAAAATGCGAACGTTGAACTCTACTCGGTCATGGGGAAAAAGAATCCGGGCATCGCACAAATAGCCCGCGAATCCTTCATCCACGCGGAAACCGACGTCCCCGCAGTTCTAAAATTCGCAAAAGAACACAATATCCAATACGCCGTCGACGGACCCGAAGCACCGCTCGAAGCAGGCCTCGTCGATGCCCTTACAAAAGAAGGAATCGGGTGTGTGGGCCCGGTAAAAGCTGCTGCACGCATCGAAACCGACAAGGGATTCTGCCGCGGCCTCATGAATAAATACGGAATCGACGGCTGCCCGGCATACAAACTCTGCAAAACCCCAAAAGAAGCCGCCGCATTCATTCGCGAATATCCCGGCGACCTTGCGGTCAAACCAACCGGCCTTACCGGCGGAAAAGGGGTCAAAGTCATGGGCGAACAGGTCGACCGCGAAGGGGCCGTCGAATACGCCATGAGCCTGAACGATCAGGTCATCATCCTCGAAGAACGTCTTCTCGGCGAAGAGTTCACGTTAATGGCATTCGTCGACGGCAAACATCTCGTTCCCATGCCGCTCGTTCAGGATCACAAACGCGCCTTTGAAGGGGACGTTGGACCCAACACCGGGGGAATGGGATCCTACTCGCTCGAAGACCACAAGTTCCCCTTCGTTACCGACGAAGACTATGCTAAAGCTATCTCCATCATGCAGGCGACCATCGACGCGCTCGCACAAGAGGGAAGTCCCTACAAAGGCATCCTCTACGGCCAGTTCCTGAACACAAAAACCGGACCGAAAGTGATCGAGTTCAACGCACGGTTCGGGGATCCCGAGGCAATGAACGTGTTGTCGATTTTGACCTCCGACTTTTTGACCATCGCAGAGCACATCATCAGCGGCACGCTTTCGGCAAACGACGTCTCCTTTGAAAAGAAGGCCACGGTCTGCAAATACATCGTGCCGATGGACTACCCCGACAAACCCCACGCAGGCGATGTCATCACGGTCGGGCCGGCGGAAAACACCATCCTCTACTATGCAAACATCGCATTGGAGAACGGTGTCCTGACAACCATGACCTCTCGGACAATGGCATACGTCGGGATCGGAGCCTCGCTTGCAGAAGCAGAAAAGTATGCAGAATCGGCATGCAGAAATGTATCCGGAAATGTCAGATACCGGAGTGATATCGGAACAGAGGCGCTGTTTGCAAAACGCATCGCCCACATGAAGGAATTACGATCATGAAAAAAGATTTCCTTTCGATCACCGACCTTTCGGCAGAGGAGTATGAAGACATTCTCACCCTCGCGGCCAGACTCAAACGCCAGCGGTATGCGGGTGTTCCCCACCCCCTTCTCGCCGGAAAAACCCTCGCAATGATCTTCGAAAAAGCCTCCACCAGAACCCGGATGTCGTTTGACGTCGGCATGTATGATCTCGGCGGATATGCACTCTACTTAAACGCCAAAGACACCCAGCTCGGCCGCGGGGAAACCGTCGCCGATACGGCACGGGTGATGTCAAAATACGTCCACGGAGCAATCATGCGGACCTACAAACACGAGACAATCACCGAGTTCGCCAAATACGCATCCATCCCGGTGATCAATGCCCTTTCCGACAAAGAGCATCCCTGCCAGATCATGGCCGATTCGCTCACGCTCAAAGAAAAGTTCGGCGACTTAAACGGGCTGAAGATTGCCTGGATCGGCGATGGGAACAATGTCTGCAATTCGCTCATCATGTCGTCCGTCCAGACGGGCATGGAAATCGCGGTCGGAACCCCGAAAGGATACGAACCCGATCCGGCAGCGGTAAAATTCGCCAAAGAAAACGGCGGGAAAGTTACCATCTACGATGATCCGGTCAGAGCGGTCAGCGATGCCCACGCAATTTATACCGATACGTGGATCTCGATGGGCGAAGAAGACATCAAAGAAACCAAGCTCAAAGACTTCGTCGGATACCAGCTCGACACTGCCCTTCTGGAAAAGGCAGCGACGGACGGTCTTGTTCTCCACTGTCTTCCGGCTCACCGGGGAGAGGAGATCACGGACGAAGTCATCGACTCCATGCAGAGCGGCGTCTGGGACCAGGCGGAAAACCGTCTCCATGCCCAGAAAGCCATCCTCGTCCGACTGATGACACAAGGGTACTGATATGCAGCCCGACTTTCCGCGGATCGGCAAACGGCTGTTCTGTGAACACTTGGTTGGAGGAAACTTCGGCAACATGAGTGTAAAAACCGATGACGGATACTTCATCACGAAAACCGGATCCTACCTCGACGCAGATCCCGAACAGATCGTCCTGATGCCATTAAACGGCCGGGTCACCCCAAGAGCCTCCAGCGAATGGCGGGTGCATACCGCCGTCTACAATGCCTCGGAACACAAAGCAATCGTCCACGCCCACCCGCCGTATGCCGTGGCCCTCTCCCTCCTCAACGACGCCGAAATCGAGACAATCGACAGCGAAGGACACCTGCTCGCCCCGACAATCCGGGTCGTAGACGGACCCTGCGGATCACAGCTGCTTGCCGACGTCGTGGCAAAAAGCCTCGCATCCGCCAACATCGTCATTGCCAAAGGTCACGGTACCTTTGCAGCCGGCCGCGATCTGGATCTGGCTTACTTGTACACCTCGCTCGCCGAACACTGCTGCAAAGTTCTGTATCTGACGAAAACCTACAGATAATTTCTTATTTTTTCGCATTGCGCATCGTTATCCAGAGTCGAAAACTGAAAATAATTATAGGAAGAGACGCATAGTATCAAACATAGGACAATGAAGTTCATCGCGAACCTTGGAACATGGAAAAAAGATGTTTGTTTTTTGCAGGCGGATTTGTCATGGCATTTCCCGGCGCAGGTTGTATGGCCGTCCTTGGGATGTACCCGGCACTTTTCAGCACCCCAGATATTTTGCAGATCCCGGCAGTCATCATTGGGTTAGTATTATTTCTCGCAGGAATGGCTTTCATGTTCCATGCATGTATGCTAAAAGAATAACGCGGCCACGGGTTGGTATACAAAAGCGCCAGAACAGCGGGAAAATACATGAGAGTTACCCAGTGATAGTTTCAAGCCAATTCGGGAAGGGTATGGCTGGGTGTGGGAGCATGAGAAAAACCAACCGCGAACCGCAAATCTCCGATTTGCGGTTCGCGGTTGTTTTTTTCTTTTTTGTCCAGATTAATGCCTTACACGAAAACGACGTACATTTCATAAGAAATTCAGTTGTTTTTTCGATTGAAAGAACACCACGTATCCCCTAATAAAAAAAGAAAAGATCAAAGTGCCGCATCGATATATTCCGAGATCCTCGGCATGGACACCGCCCCGACCGGCACGACGTGTCCGTTCACGAGAATGATCGGCAGCGGCGGGTGCTCGGCCCTCACTATCTCGACGATTCTCTCGGGAATCCCATCATCCAGAGATGTCAACGTCACCGACACCCTATCGCTGTACTTCTCTATCAGCGCTTTTTCCAGTGCCGGAAACGCAAACGCCAGCGTCTCCTTCTCGAAACACTCTACAAGTCCGCAGGAACGGTCTTTATCGCAGGGAAACGGACCGCAGGGCCGGTAGGTATAGCCAATCACTTCTACAGAAATCGGAGTCATACCTAACGTATTGGCACTGACGTGTAAAAAAGAATGGTGAAACGTTAAGACGTTTCAGCTTAAATAAGAGCCCTCAAAAGGCTCTCAAGCGTTGCAGCGTCGGTCACTCCCTCCAGACGCTGGATGACCTTACCGTCCTTTTCAATGATGAGAGTCGGGACTACGCTGATGGAATACTTGTTGGCAAGGTCCCCATGCTCATCCACATCGACCATCTGGACATCAACCAAGCCTTCCATTTTTTTGGCAAGATCATGAACGATTGGGCTCTGAATTCTGCAGGGTCCGCACCAGGTGGCGAAGAAGTCGTACAATACCGGTTTTGTCATAATTAAAACTGGGAGAAGAACACTAATATAGCTTCCCATCAGGGAATAAAAAAAGAAGTCTAAGGATAGGTTATTTGATGAGAGCCTTTATCAGATCACGGTCAAACAGCATGCCGGAAAGCCGCTGGTCGTTATCGATGATCGGCAGCTGGTCGACCCGTCCGCGTTTAATCCGGAGAGCACAGTCGCTGACCTCTGCATTATTGGGGACGGCGATGACTTTTCTGACCATGCAGACCTTGACGGGGCGGTTTGGAAGCTCAACTTTGGAGATGCCATAGGATATCGTGTGATTATCGCGGATACTTTCCCAGGTCCACTCATCGTCGTCTGTTCCGGTCGAGAAATCGCTCGTCTGAACGTCATCCTCGATGCTTGAACATCTGATAAGATCTCGCTCGGAAATAATACCGGTGAGCTGGTTCTCCGAGTTGAGAATCGGCATTGCATCGGTGTGGGCGAGCTCCATGATCCGGCCGACGACCGGAAGCGGGGTCTCTTCCCAGAGGGCATACGTCTTTTTACTGACGAACCCGTTTCTGATCTCGCGAACGTCCCGAAGTTTGGCAACCGCCCCGACAAGATCGGATACGCTTAAAATGCCGATGAGGTTTTCGCCCTCAATCACCGGCAGACGGCGGACATTCATCTTCGTCATGATCTCTGCAGCTTCCGAGAGCGTAACATCCGGACGAATCGTCAGCGGTTCGGAGGACATGAGAAGGGCCACCTGAGTCTCCTCCGGTTTACGCAGAATATCCTTTCTGGTAACGATACCGAGGAGTTTCTTCTCCGGACCTTTCACCACCGGAACACCACTGATTCCGGTCCGCTTGAGAATACGTAAAACATCATCGCGGCCTGAGGGGATCTCGACCGTGACAACGTCTTTTGTCATGTAATCTTTTGCTAACATTTCCGTCATGATATTCACCTCAGAATTCGGGCCTTTCACATTGATCAGCCCAAGTGATTTCCTTTTGCAGAAAATCCGTGTGTATTTCTTGGAGTGCTGGAGATAAATAACGCTTACATTCCTCCGGCGGTTTTACGGGGAAAAATGCCGGCGAATCACAGATTCGCGCGGAAAAAATTAAGGAGAATTAGTTTTTGATGATCAGCGTGTTGGTTTTCGCATACGTAACGATATGCGATGAAACACTGCCGATAAGAAGGCGGTCGAGTTTGCTCTTTCCGCGGGATCCGACAACGATCAGATCGCATTCAAGCTCGGCTGCTTTGCCGATGATCGTATCGCCGGCATGTCCGGCTTCAAGATGGGGCGTTACCGTCACGCCTTTCTTGGATGCATCTTCGACAAGTTCCTCCATGATATCCCGGCCTTCTTTCTCAAACCGCTGGTAAATCAGTTCCCAGGATGTATCCACCGGACCGGGCGAGATCATGCCGGACTCGATAACATAGATCGCATGCAGCTCGGCTTTTGACATTTTTGCCAGTTCAATTGATTTATTGAATGCACTCTTGCTGATGTCGGATCCGTCAATAGCAACAAGTATCTTGGTAAACATTTTTTTACAACCTCCTACTTTATGAGTAAATAACTCCTCCAAGGTTATAAAGAGTTGGTATTCCACCCGGAAATGATCCGGATGATACCCCGGGACCCGACCCGGGTTAAAAGAGAGGTGCGGGGATCCTGCGTCCAGCGGCCGGGATACCCGCCGTCAAGGAGAAGGAGATCGGCTGACATGCCCACCTCGATTCTGTTCCTTCGGCCAAGAAGAGAGAATCCGTCCGTCATCATCCGAAGGATGTCAACGGGATCAATTTTGTATACGGTCTGCAGGAAGGCTGCTTCGGCAAACATATCCGGCGCAACAAACATCGCATTGTCGGTCCCGAGAAAAACCCGGCATCCGGCATCCAGCATTTCACGAACAGGCGGCCTGCAGGAATCGGCCGTTACGCCGAGCAGCCAGTTCGATCGCGGACAGATGACGATCGGGATATTCCGGTCGGCCACCTCCCGGATTTGTTCCTTCGTGAAATGCGTGGCATGAATGATCATATCCGGGTCGAGGGAAAAAGCCGCCTCGATGTCCTTAACACCAGCCTCGCCGGCATGCACGGCGAAGAGTTTGCCGGCAGCCTTTGCACGGTAAACCGCTTCTTCCTCTGCTTTCGTTCCTTTCGCACTCGATAGACCAAATCCGCGGGCGGCAAACTCGCCGCCGTCTCTTCCGAAAATAACCATGCTTACCGACGGATCGGCCGCCAGATTGAGAAGGGCGACGCCGGGGGTTCCTCCTTCGCGGAAATCCGCAAAACCAAGCGTCCCAGTCGCCTTCATAAAAGCGATCGTATCCCGCATCGCAGAGACCAGACGATCCGGCGGTGTCTCGCACAAAAGTCTGTGCTTCAGCCCGTTCGGCGGGGCGACGAGTTCCGCCAGCGGGCGGTCGATTGGCGTATCCATCCCGACCGTGTCGGCGATGTGGGTATGCGCGTTGAAAATGGCAGGAACGATCCACTGAGTGGCCGCGGTTTTAATGTCGGTGATCTCGGCAATACGTCCGTTTTCAATGATGATTTCGACATTCTGCGGGGTAAACTCGTCCCCAGTGAATGCCAGTCCTTCCAGTATTTCCCCCTGCATTGATCCGTGATCTCCTGTTCTTTTATATGGGTAGAGGATGAATATAATAGGATATGGCAGCAAAGAGCTCGGGCAGAGGACTAAGTTCATCAGCAGGTCTGGTTACCTACTACGATGCGGATGACCGCAAAGCGTTCCACATTAAACCAACGGTTGTTTTAGTGGTCGCAGGTGTCGTCGGCGTCATCGTGTACCTGCTGAATCTTTTCATCTAAGTCCAAATAATATACTTGAGATATATTCTCAACTTTTTTTCCGGATCCGCGGATCACATAATTATTTCTGAATACGTTTCGCGGTGCGGGAGTCGATGTATATAAATAGGAGTTACGCGGTGTTGGGATAGATCCAATTCGAAAGGGAGATGAGTGAGTGTTGATAGATGAGAAAAACCAACCGCGAATAAGCCTAAATGAGCTTTGCTCATTTGAGGCGGCACGCAAATCTTCGATTTGCAGTTAAATAATCTCATGTGTCTATACCCAGCCATACTCTTTCCGAATTGGATTGTGATTAATACCACGTAAGTCCCATATAAATATACCTAATTTGCGGAAAAATCGCAAAAAAATTCGGTTCATATGTATTTTGATCATATATCTCATTACATTCTGCCGGCCTGAAAAATAACACTCAGAATTTTGAGAATCGACCCGCCCGCCGGCATGGATACGAGCCGAACTATGTATTTTGATACGACGATTCCAAACAGAGAGGGAACCCTCTCCTCTCCGGCGGAAGATATCGACCTCTCGATCTTCTCCCCGCCATCGAACAGCCATCCGACCATCACCCTCACCTACGACCCAAACGAACCGGAGAGTGAACTTTGCCCGGTCTCGCCGGTTCCGATTCCCCGGGAACTGCCGGCAAACACGGCAGCAGCCGTAAAAAGCGCCGGCAGGGTTCTCCGGTATTATAATACCGCGAACCGTTCCTTTGTCGGCATCAATGCAGGCAGATTGTGCGAAATCGCGGACGGGGTGATCGCGCCTCTCGACCGGGGCAGGCTTCGCATTCTGCTCACAGCGCTTTCCTCCTGGTACAAGCCGGGCGATGAATCCAAGACCGAGATCCCGCTTCCCTTCGACCTGCTCGAAAGCGTGCTGAAGGCGTCGGCAAGGGAGCAGGATCATCTGCCGGAGATCAAAGGCGTGCATTGCGGCGCGATACTGAAGCCAAATGGCGAAATCGTTTCAGCGAAAGGCTTTGAGAAAGAGACCGGCTGGTATTTCTGCCGGGATCTGGAGATCGAAGAGGTTCCAGACGTCCCCAGTGAGGACGATCTTTCGCGTGCACGGGAAGATATCTATTCGGTGTATCGCGAGTTTTTGTTCAAAGACCTGGCGGATTATGAAAATAATCTGGCTTCGGTGTTTTCCGCGATGCTTAGACCGAGCCTTTCCGGTCCGTTTCCGATCCTTGCCGTGCAGAAGAACAGTCCGCGGACCGGGGGGAGTTTTCTGCAGAGGATCAACGGGATCGCGGCGTTTGGCGCTGAACCGAAGGTGTATCCGGCACCGGCACGGGCCGAGGAGATGGAGAAACTGCATAAGACGATCGTGAAGGAGAGTCCGCTGTATGCCGTGATCGACAATGTGGCGCCGGGTGCGGATTTTGTGTCGGAGTTTCTTCTCTCGGCGACGTCGGGAAACGGAACGGTGGCGTTTCGGGATCTCGGCAGTCTGACTCAGCTGGAACGGGTCGTGACGACGCAGTTCTGCGTGAACGGGAACCATCTGAAGATCGCGGCGGATGTCTGCGGGAGAGTGGTGGTGACGAATATCCTTGCCCAGAAGCCATGGCAGGAGCTGAGGTTTTCCCGGCAGAAGGATGAGCTGATCAGATATGCCGAGGAGATGCATGCAAAGCTGGTGTGGGCGTTTTCGGTGTTTCTGAAGAACTGGATTTCGAAGGGGAGACCGGCTCCCCCGCCGCTTCCGGGGAATCTGTCGGAGTATCCGGAATGGTTTTCAACGATCGCGGGGTCTTTGTATGCGGCGGGATTTTCCCGGGTGCTTTCGAATCTGGGTGAGGTCCAGACGGGAGATAATGAGGCGGAGACGGAGGGCTGCGAGCTGCTTGCCCGACTGGATACCATGTTCGGGACGGAGATGTTTTCGCCGGCGGGACTGAAGGGGGTTCTGATCCGGGAAGGGGAGCAGAGGAAGGAGCATCAGGTTTCAGGGCAGATGATCCTGGATTATGCGCCTGAGCATCTGGTGAAGGCGGCGGTGGCCGGAACGCTGACGGATGTTATGACGGGAAGATGGATCTCGCAGCTGGCGGATCAGATGTTTGCGGGATATGACCGCTTTTTGACGAAGAGCCGGACACCTCTTGGTGTTCGATATAAACTCGTTCCTGTAGAAAAACAGACAAGCATTACGGATACTCTGTAAGATATGTAGGTATGTAGGAGGAATGCAGGATGAAAATCCTCAACCCTACATACTTTTACGGCTGGATCGTTCTTTGTTTTTGATTTAGAGGAGTATGTGTGATTTTATGTAGGTATGTAGGATGATCGGGTGTCCAGCGTATAGTGGATTTGAGGTGAGAGATGTTCTGCCGGAGAGGCTGGATTTCATTTTTTACCTACATACCTACATAGGGTTATAATTACACGATATTCCCAAATTCAAGGATATTGCGGGGGTTTTATCCTGCATGTTTTCCTACATGTATCCTACATGTATCCTGCATAAGGAGGATTCGTGTATTTCCATGACTGAGTAAAAGATACATAATCATCATTATTATAAATATAGGCTGAGTGAATTGAGGAACTAAGACTACTAAGATGACGCTAGCAATTAACCCAATATAATCAAAAATAACAATTACGAGAATATCTATCAACCCATTTTTTAACGCGAATCATGATTTATGGAAGATTGGCTACATCCCTACACCCTCACCTCCCCCCCCAAAAAAAAGAAAAATACCCATTATTCCTTGACGTTTTTTATTTATTTACACTCTGTTTTGAATCGTTTTCACCTGATAGATATTATAACAAAATGCAGCCAGCATATTTTTCACTCGTACTCTTTGCAGCGTTGTTACCTTCACCAACCCTGCATGAAAAACATTTTTGATCACTGCATAGGCTCTCTCCCCCTTTGCTCTCTTCTTACTGATTCTCAGATTTCTCAGTTTATCTCGTATGCCAATGGGATGCCCTCTCGCTCCTCTTTTCATTGTGGCACTATATCCCTTGTATTTTGCTCCCTGATATCCCCGATCCCGATAGACCACTTCCCCTTTTTCTGAGAGATCCACCTGACTATCGTGGACATTTGCCGTGGTGGTTTCAATGCGTCGAATAAGATCGTGCGTCGTATCCATGATGGTATGAAGTTTATAGCCATAGTGTATTTTGCCGTTCTTGGACATGATTTTTCCATCTTTATCCCGTCGTGTTTTTGCCTGATCTCCTCGCGGCGTGTCTTTCTTACAATGACCGGGTTCAGCATACACAAACGTTGCATCCTGAATCATACCTTGTTCAATTTTCAGACCTTTCAGGTCAAGTTGTCTCTGAAACTCCTGCCAGACCACTGTATCAACGCC
>NIZU01000007.1 GCA_003315675.1 Methanocorpusculum sp. MCE | reverse complement strand
TTTTGCGTGGGGTTTCGTTGGAGGGAGGAGGAATTTTGGTGACTAGTGATCTTGTCAGAGGGAGTTTTTCGGGATGAAAAGGAAAAATAGTGAAGTACTGTTATCGGCGCGAATCCCGCCCTTCGGGCTCCCAGAATCGGATTTGCTTGTCCTCACTTTCGCAATACAGCTTCGCTGTCTTGCTCATCCCTCATCGGGAGCGTTCGGGCAAATCCTGTCGGTGCCCCGGCACCTCCTGTGAGAGATATTCAGTGAGTTCATTTTAATTGAGAAGGGAAGGAGAAATCTATATTGGGAGCCGCTGGGGCGGCGACAGGATTTGCCCGAACGTTCCCGATGAAGGGACGAACAAGTCTAGGGCAGGCTGACCCGTAGGGGCGGCCTCAGCCGAGCAAGGCTTTGCCTTGCGAGAGACTTGTGAGAGAGAGGAGATGCAAATCCGATTCTGGGAGCCCGAAGGGCGGGATTCGCGCCGATTCGCGGTTGGTCTTTCTCATGTGTCCACATCTAAAAAGACGACAACTTCATTAGAAACAATAGCCAATATGTAAAAGTATTTTCGCGAGGGTATCCAAGTGGCCAACGGAGACTGACTCAAGATCTGTTCTTAAGTAGTTCGCGGGTTCGAATCCCTCCCCTCGCATCTTGTTTTAAAATCCTTTTCTTCACCGCCTAATCTCCACCCCCACCTCATTATGCCGCAGGAATCCCGGGATCCAGGGCGGATTATACCGCATCAAAAACACCTCTCCCGCCGCCTCGAGCCCCGCGTCACGGAGACCATTTAAGAGCCGGCCCTCAACTTCCTTCACCTCCTCATCAGGGGTCTTCCCCTTGAAGGTGATGACCGCGATCTCCCGCTCAGGCACCGGAACGATCCGGACCTTGCTGTCGAGCGGCTCTGGGATCTCGTCCGGGGTTTTTCCGTGCGGCATCACAAACGACATCGTCGAAGCATTCGAAACAACCGGCGCCGTCATCGGGATCTTTGCTGACGTGATCCCCGGAGCGGTCATCTGCAGAGAATCCTTCGCGGCATTCTTGCCAGAAATATACGCAAACAGCAGATTGAACCCCGAATCGTCCCCTGCACTCTCGACCGTTGCGAGCACAAGTGCGGGATACTTCCGAAACTCGATCTCTCCCGCGTTTCCCGTAACCTCATAGGGGATCGTCTCCGTCATGATCCGGGCCCCCGCATACTACTATAGACTGTCATACTATCCTGCTTCGTTCCAGCCACGAAATAGGTTACTGATGAGGCAAAATTCTGAAGAAAGGAGAAGAGATACTATGCCAAACGCGTTACCGACAACGACCATTGCGTCTATAAGTTTATTACCGAAAAAGGGCAATATCCCGGTGTGTATCACGGTAGATGGCCATAGTTTCGACCATATGCTCCTGCCTTCAAAAAACGGGCATTATCTTGTTTATAACGAATTTATTAAACGAGTCGTCGGTAAGAATCTCGGCGACACCGTATTTGTAACGTTAGAAAGGGATATGAAAAAGCGGGAAGTCATCATTCCCCCCTATATTGAGAATACGCTAAAGGATGCCGGTGTATTGGAACTCTTTTTGAAACAACCGGATTATTTCAAACGCGAACAGATAAATCACATAGAAGTTTCCAAAAAAGATGAAACAAGGATAAACAGGCTAAACTCCGTAATAAAAAAATTACACGAACAAAATGCATAAAAAAGGAGGAAAGGAAAATGGCAAACAAAGAACTGGTTAAAATCATCGAAAAATTTGCAGAATCGGGCTGGGAATTACTTGACGCACCCTCGAAAAAATGGCTGGCTGCTAACGGGTCGGCTGAAACGACAGCAGAATTGCTGAAAGCAGTCGAACAGGCAGACAAAGAGTGCGGGAGCTGCGGCTGCAAGTTTGACCCGCTTTATAAGAAAGCGTTGGAGTTATTGAGAGCCTAATCAAATGATTCCATTTACCAATTCGGTATGCCCGCTCTCTGAAAACCCCGAATATTTTTTGCCGCATTTTTCGTGAAAAAATTTAATTCATCAGAGAACATTAATCAAATTATTATGAGAAAAGGAGCCGCGGCACTCGCCGTAATACTCATCATCCTGTCACTTGCTTCCTGTGCCGCAGCACATGCCCCGCAAATACCCGGAGCAAACGAAGGAATACAAAACGCCGTCCATATCGACGACCCGCTAAAATCCAGGGCCCTTTACGGCACATTCCCGAACGCCGGATCGGTTGCCTACTACCAGTTCACCCTCGAAACCGGAGACCGGCTCTGGTTCTCCGTATTCACCCCGGAGATCGGGGCCGCCTATCCAAAAGCCGTTCTCATCGGCCCGGGAATCGAAAGCTCTGGCGAGATCCCGGCCGGCGTCGCGTCGCTGGACAACGAAGGATACCTCTTCATCCCGGGAGAAGTGCCCCCCCTCCCGGAGTATGAACCCTTTACCCCTGCCGCAAACTACCAATGGCTCGAATACGAATACATCGCCGAGGCGCCGGGCACGTATTTCATCGCGATGGTCAACAGCGGAACAGGCCCCGGAAGCTACGGTCTTGCCGTCGGCTATAAAGAGGAGTTTACTCTTCCCGAATGGGTGATGATCCCGATCTCGATCGCTGACATCAGGATCTGGGAAGGAAACAGCCCGGCATTCGTGATCGGATTCCCTCTCCTGATCGTTATGTTCGGGCTCGTGTATCTCTTCAGAGTGAAAAAAGAGCCGGTCACAATCACTCTGGAGACGGTCGCCGGATCTGCCGGCGGTCTTTTGTATATCGCCGGTTCGGTCTTCATGCTCATCCAGGCGCTGATGGCGCTAGGAAAAACCGGGTTCGAGGCATCATTCGGCGTAACGGCGGTCTTTATTTTGATCCCGCTCATTCTGGGATGCCTGGTATTGAGATACTACGTAAAACCCCGGAAAAAGCCGGTCGGATATCTCTGGCTGAAACTGTTGATCCTTGGGCTTCTCGGGTTCGTGTTCTGGGCAGGGTATGTTATCGGCCCGGTCTTCGTGCTGTGTGCCGGACTCGCCGCCCTCTTCGATGCGAAAAACAGGGAGAGAAAAGCCTCGCTCTGAACCAAAAATCGTTCAGAGCAGTCGCGGCTTTGCATCCTTCCCGTCGCCGGTGGTCAGCTTCTTGATCACCATCACCCTAAACACGTCGTCACTGTCGTTTATCAGCAGATGCGGCACGCATTTCGGGATTTCGATCAGGGAATCCTTTTCGACCTTCTCCTGTTCGTCGCCGATCACGATCAGCCCTTCTCCTTCGAGAACGTAGAATAGCACATCGACCGGGGTCAGATGCTTTTTCAGCGCCTCGCCGGGCTGGAGGGTGATCACAATTACATCCGTGCTCGGAGAGCCGTGGATTTTGCGGACATCCACGTTGTGGGGGTTGTCGGCGATTGGGGTTTTGTCCAGCGTCGTTACGTAGATCGTCATACTATCAACTTCGCGAGAAGCCTCAAATAGCTTCGTGATGAGGCATACTCGGCCGAAACCCTTACTCCCTCCAGTGCTCCGGTTTCTGCAGGGCGTCCGCACACACGACCCGGCCAAAAACGCCCGCAAGGTCGCTGGACCCTATATTCTGCACCATCCATGCACCCGCATGTATTTCCGGGATCGGATACGGAGCGGCAAATCCCATCCGTTCGGCTCCCCCGACAAACCCGTACTTCGGGTAGTAGGCCTCGTGGCCGAGCACGAAGACGAGTATGACCCCCATATCCTTCAGCCGTCTCAGGCCTTCGCGGATCAGCATGCCGCCGATCCCTTTGTTCTGGTATGCGGGTCTGACGGCGAGCGGTGCAAGAAGATAGATCAAGGGTGCCGGGCCTGGCCCCTCAAGGGACGCTTTCGTAAACAAAATATGCCCTACGGGCTCGTCTCCCGCAAACGCGAGCAGGGATACAACCGGCTGAGCCGTTGTATCTTCCAGTAGTTCGGCAACGAGGATCGCTTCCTTATCGTAACCGAAAGCCTCTTTTTCGACAGCCATTACATCGTTAAAGTCGGACGCAGCCGCATCCCTGATGAAAATTGTAGGTTCCGTCATTATGTGTACCTGAAAAGTTCGTATTTTTATATCAATGCTTTCCGGGTTATTTAGTAATTATCGAAAAAAGTGGTGTGCCGGCCGCTCACCAGCATTTTTTACCGGTCAGCCGCGGACGACTGCGGCGGCAAAGTTGAGCAGACCGGATACGGGCCGGTCGGCATTGACGCCGGTATAGATCATGCCCTTGTACACGGAGCCTGGAACGATCTCCACGTCGGTAAATCCAAGCCCGGCGAGATAGGGGTTGAGTTCGTTTTCGGCAAAACCTGTGCGAAAGAGTTCGCCGACCTGGGAAAGATACGCACGTATGTAGGCGCCTCCTTCGCTGTCCGAGATGCCGTCAACGAGCGACTGCGGGACGAAATCGAAGAGAGCGATGCTGCCGGCCCCGGCGTTTTGGGCGATGCCTGAAAACAGTTCGGCGACCGCGTCCCGGGAGAGATACATGAGAAGTCCTTCGAGGACGAAGAGCGTTTTTTCTGACGTAGAGTATCCGGATCTTTTCAGCGTGTCCCAGAGATCGCCGTGTTCGAGATCGAGAGGGACGAACCTTACATGCTTCGGCATTTCCTGAAAGATGCCGGTGATGATGCTTATTTTCCGTTCGATCGTCTGCGGGTGATCGACTTCGAAGATGGTCATCCGTTCTTTGAGGGCAGGGATACGGTATGCCCGGGTATCATACCCGGCGCCGAGGATGACAAGCTGGGTGAATCCTTCGGCTGCAGCCTTTTCGATGCGGTCGTCGAAGTACCGGACCCGGGCACGGATCGAGTTGCTCCAACCCGGCATCTTTTTTTCATACTCTTCCGCCAAGGCTTTTGCCTGGAGAGGATTTTGCTTGGCATACTCGAGCGTCCGGGGATCAATGAAATAGACGGCATACGGATCGTAGAATATGCGTCGATCTTCCGGGAGCTTCGATTCGGCGAACCGCTGTAATGCGATTCCTTCAGCCATTTTACTTGGGCCGGTTTTTTCGTTTGATTGCTGGGTCATTGAACTGCAGCCTCGTTTGCAATAAAACATACGAATTAGAATGTATTAATACCATGCGGTATGTTTACCATACGAGGACAACAATAATAATCCGGTCGGAGATTGAAATATAACATAGTCATGCCGAAAGTGATTCCCGAATACAAAGAGGATGCGAAGAAGAAGATCATTTTGACCACGATAGAGGTGATCGCAGAAAAGGGATATGCGGAGGCGAGCATTCATGCGGTCGCGAAGAGGCTGAACGTGAGTAAGGGGGCGATCTACTGGTATTTCCCGACAAGGGAGGCGCTTTTCCAGGAGGTTATGGCCACGATCCAGCGGCAGATGCAGGTCATTACGGATGATTCGCCAAAGCCTGCTTCGCTGGATGCATTGTATTCTATTTTGTTTTCCCCGATTTTCGAGCAGTTCGATCTCGGCGATGAGGGGCGGCGTGCCCTTTTCTACGAGATGTTTGCGTTGTCACTCAGGAATCCGGCGATCCGTGGGGCGACGGTGGAGTATCTGCATGCTCTGGTGGCGGCGACGGAAGGGGCGGTAAAACGGGAGCAGGAGGAGGGCAGTGTCCAAACGAAAACGGATGCACGGACGCTGGCATATATTATGGTGGCCCTGTATTCGGGTCTGCTGAATTATAAGATGACGGAAATGCCCGAAGAAGAGATCAAAAAGATCTGGCAGGAGGGTGTGCGGCTGATTGTTTCGAGGGAGGGGTAGGGGGAGAATCTCCCATATCCCACCAATTTAATGATTTTTATCACGTCTCCAACATTTTCATCTCGTTTGTGTAGTCATATTATCATTAAATGAAAATTATATCTGAAAATTTCTAACAACCCTTTTTTTCCGACAGAAAGTACTTTCTTTTCGTACGTTGAGTAGTATGTATGGGAACTTTTAGCAGCTTTGGTCTCAACCAGGCATATCACGAACGTTATGAAAAGAAAGTACTTTCTGTCGAAAAAACGGTTGTTAGAAATTCTCGGTATTCTTCTTTTTTTGGGGGGGGCGTGAGGGGGTAGGGATGTAGCCAATCTTCCATAAATCATGATTCGCGTTAAAAAATGGGTTGATAGATATTCTCTTATTTTATGAGTTTAAATATAATGGAAGCTTTTTCACACTATCTGAGGAGATGTAAATCTCTTGGAAAGTATTCACTGAAATTTCAGTTTGTTAATATTTGTCTATAAAAATAAAGATTACACATTCTAATGGTGTCAAATATCGGCAAAGTTAATGGGCCCGGAGGGGTTCGAACCCACGACCACCCGGTTATGAGCCGGGCGCTCCACCACTAAGCTACAGGCCCGCAGAGAGAAGTACGTAAAACGGGTGTGTGGTTTGAAACCACGCGCCCTCAAAATTTGTTCCCTTGCAGAAGAACATATGATATTTGGTATGCTGATAGATAAAGGTGTTTGTTTATTCGCTGAAAATACAGGATATGTGTTTTGAAAAAACTACACAAAAAAACAAAAAGAAACGCCGCCAACAGGACTCGAACCTGTGACATGCTGGTTAACAGCCAGCCACTCTACCAACTGAGTTATGGCGGCACATTTGTGTTGCCTAATTACATGGGTGGGTCGTTGTATTAAAGATTATGATTTTGGCGTCATTTTTCCTGGTGTAAAGAAGCAAGACGCGTAATGAGTTTTTCCAAATCCTGATTAAAGTTTGTCAGCATCTCATAGGCCTTCGGCGTGGCAACAGCACCAGACGGCGTCGCTTTGATATACTGCATCTGCTCTAAAACCCGCAAAGAATACCGAATTCTGTGCTGAGGCTGGCTGAGTTCTTCGGTAAGTTTCATAATGCCGATCGGACCCTGACGTGCAACAACACGCATGACGGACTGGTGGCGTTCGAGTAATTCTACTTCTCCATTGATTTTGCTGAGCATTATTCCTCCACGTTTTTCTTGGAATCTTCCTCTTCGCGCATCTCCTCTTCGAGTTCTGCGCGGATTTTAGCACGATATTCGTCCTGTTCTTTCTGCATCTGGGCAAGACGTTCTTCTTTGGTTGTACCGTGAATGTCAAGCCAGGCTTTGGTAGCGCGGTATTTGGGAATAAATACTGCAAGACTGATTACGGAAATTGCGATGCAGATGAGTACAATCGGTATTCTGAGCCAGATAGAGTCTGGAACGATAAAGAATACTATAATTGCCGCGGCGATTACGAATATCAGAATGTTTAAGATGATTACGAGGACCGTAAATTTTCCCTTAAACTGAGTCCGCTCAGTGTCATCCATCGTAAGTACATCGGTTTCCCAAAGATAAAAACTACATCTCTTTGGAGCGCTAATAATGAGTAGATGAAGCAGCTTTTGGATGAATTGGAAAAACATTCATGCGATGCATACGTTGCATACGACAGTTCGGAAAATGCGGATATGCGATATGCTTCGGGTTTTCTTGCATCTGACCCATATATTTACGTATTTTCCAGAGATGGAGCTGCGACGCTAATCGTATCTTCGATGGAAGAAACGCGTGCGCGCTACGAGTCAACATGTAGCATAGTGACACGCACCTCGGCAGGCCTGCCTGAGCTCCTGAAGGAATATCATGATCCCGATCTGGCGACGGCGCATATGATCAGAAATTTTGCAGGTTCACGCCTTCTCATTCCCCCCTCGATGCCGGTCGGTTTCGCCCATGCCATCTCGGAAGTTACCGAGATAATCATCGACTCCGGAACGATCGCCAAAATCAGGAGTGTCAAATCCGAAGACGAGATCACAAAAATGCGCTATGTCCAGAAAAAAAATGAGATCGCCCTCCGCGCGGCTGTCGATGCGATCAGAAAATCCGAACCGGACGACAGAGGCGTTTTGATGCTCGATGATGCTCCCCTTACGTCGGAAAGGATCCGCGACATCATTCACTTCGCCCTTCGGCCCTTCAACTGCGAAGACATCGATACGATCGTCTCCTGCGGCGAGGCATCATCCATGCCGCATGCGCGGGGCACCGGTCCGCTGTATGCAAACCAGCCGATCGTCATGGACGTTTTTCCCCGGAGTGAGGTAACCGGATACTTTGCCGATATGACCCGGACCGTATCCAAAGGCGCCCCCTCTGACGAGATAATCAGGATGTATGATGCCTTACAAAAAGCCAAAGAACTGGCTGCATCCATGATCCGTCCCGGAATCACCGGAGCAGAAGTTTATAATGCGGTAGTAGAGTTTTTTTTGGCCGCGGGCTACGAAACGGCAGGTTCCTCGGGATTCACGCATAGTCTTGGTCACGGCGTCGGACTGGAGATCCACGAAGCTCCATCCCTTTCTCCGTCGGGGGGCGAACTGAAAGTTGGGCAGGTCATCACGCTGGAACCGGGCCTCTATTATCAGGGAATCGGCGGGGTCAGGCTCGAAGATATGGGTGTCGTGACACGTGATGGATTTGACAGCTTTACGTGCTTTGAAGAAAAATTAGTAGTATAGTATTATGAACGATAACGAACTGGATACCCACATGGAGGCGGGACGCGTCGCAAAAAACGTCCTGCACAAATGCGCTGCTGAGATAAAACCGGGTGTCGGTCTTGCAGATATTTTCGACATGGTCCTTGATGAAATCTCCTCGGCAGGCGTATCTCCCTCCTTCCCCCCCAATATTTCATTGAATAACTGTGCGGCCCACGATACTGCATCGCCGGACGAGGACCGGGTATTTGCCGAAGGGGATCTGATCAAACTGGATATTGGAACGCACATCGACGGATACATCGCAGACACCGCCGTAACGGTGGATCTTGGTGATCATGCCTCATTATGCGAGGCATCACGCGCGGCTCTTGATGCCGCAATCAACGTTGTTGCGCCGGAAGTCGTGGTCAGCGAGATCGGCGCGGTCGTCGAAGAAACGATCACGTCATTCGGCTACAAGCCGATCATCAACTTAACGGGCCACGCGCTGGCGCGCTACAGTCTTCACCACGGCCTCTCAATCCCCAACACGGGAAGATTCGGCAGCGCTGTTCTGAGAGAGGATATGGTTATTGCAATCGAACCCTTCGCATCGACCGGTTCCGGTTTGGTCCACGAGGCCCCGCAGGCCGAGATCTATCAGGTCGTCGGCAATACCCCGGTCAGATCACCGGTCGGCAGGAAAATCCTGAAAAAGGCGGAAGAGATGCACGGTCTGCCGTTCGCCCGCCGCTGGCTGAATATTCCCAAAGCGGAACTGGCTCTGCCAACCCTCCTTCGTCAGGGAAATCTCTTCGTATATCACAGCTTATCGGATGTGCCAGAGTCATTTGTCTCTCAGTTCGAGCATACGGTCATCGTGACCGCTGACGGCGCTCTGGTAACAACGAGATAAAATAAGAAGAATCTCTCCACCTTTTTTTATATGTGGGAGTTACGCGGTGTGTGGTGGATTAAATTCTGGAAGGGTATGGCCGAGTGTAGCTGAATGAGAAAAAGAACCGCGAATTAACGCGAATCGCATTTTTCTTGCGCCGTCGTGCTCCGCTCCGGCTGATCGCCTGCGCAGGAATCGCACGTCGTCTGGAAAAATGCTGTCTGAAAAACCGGCGTGCCGGTTTTTCTTTCTTTTCCAACCTCTTTTTGTGTAATCGAGAAAATGATGAAACTACAGAAAAACCCGCACGCGGGTTTTTCCATCAGCATTTTTCCAGACTACGTGCGTTTCCTGCGCAGGCGATCAGCCGGAGCAGAGCACGACGGCGCAAGAAAAATGCGATTCGCGTTAATTCGCGGTTCTTTTATCTCATACACCCACACCACTGCCGTACATGAAATCGAAGTACATCTCATAAGGACGTCAGTTTTATTCGGTTGCGAGCAGACCGCGTAACCCCTATAAAAAAGATTATTTCGTAAGGGGGAGGTTCCACGAACGTTCGTTTGCGAGAACAAACTCCCACTCTTTTTTGCAGGGACAGGGAATCTCCCAGGCATCGTCCAGAACACTCTTGTCGGCTGTGAGGGAATACTCATTGATCGCGGCAACGATCTCTTTATCGCAGGTTCCGCAGTTGTGAGGGCCCCGTTTGAATCCGCCGCCGACCGGATCGCATGCTACGGGAACGTCAGCTTCCCGAAGAACTTTCAGCGCAGACCAGAGATACGGCGGCCGAAATCCTCCTTTCTGCCAGTAGTGTTCCAGTTCCGCTCTTCCCTGAATCGTGCAGAGATTCATCGAGATCATGTCTGCATAGGGCGCGACCTCGCGGATGGATTTTTCCATATCCTCCAGCGCCTCTTTTTCCGTTAAAAAGAGCGGCTTCATCATCAGATACGCCTTCACGCCGACGCCTGCATTATGCGCCGTCTCGGCAGCTTTGATGAAATCGGCAAAGGTATTTCCTTTATCGATCGACTTTTCTCGAATAGTCTCGTTCGTCGTTTCCAGACCGATCGCGACCGTCAGCGGATGCGCCTGGCCCTTATCCAGACTTTTTAAAAGACGGGCGAGGGCATCTTCCGTTACATACTCGGACCTGGACTCGGCGATCAGCGGTTTTCCTGCAAAAAACTCCCCGAATGCGTCAAGAACCGGGAGGGGAACTTCGTTTTGGTCAAAGACACTGCCCGAAGTGAAGATCTTTCCAAGCCGGTATTCATCGGGGGAGTAGTTCTCCTGCATCCAGAGGATCTGCCCTTTCATATGATCGATAAGTTCATCCTTCGAGCAGATGTCGCGGTCGTTTTTATATCCGCACATTCTGCATCTGTTCCAGGAACAGCCGCCGGAAAGAAAGATCCCCGTCAAAGATGAAAGGACTTCGCCGAAATATCTGTCCTGTCCTTTCCAAGAAGCGAGAGGTTTTCGTGATTCGGTCATTATGATATCTCCTGTTTTGTATCGGTGTAGTTCTGTATGAGTTGATAGTAAATCTCTTCGCATTTGTTCAGCTGGTCGATAGAGACCCGTTCATTGAGTCCGTGCATGGTAAGTAGTTCGCCGGGCCCGTACTCGAGAGCACGGAAACCTGCCAGACGAAGTGCCCGGGCATCGGACGATGCCCACTGAACCATCGGACGCGAGGTGATCCCGTACACCTCGCTGATGGCTTCGCAGGTTTTCTGAACGAGGAACGAGTCGCTCGCCGTCAGCGAAGCGTTCGCTTTGGTTCGGGGGGTGAGGACGGCCGATTTCGGGATATGGCTGCAGATCTCATTTAAGATCTCATCACAGTCGCACCCCCACGGGAGCCGCATGTCCATCATGAGAGAACATTTCTGGGCAACGATATTGACCCGCTCGCCTCCGGAAATGATACCGGGATTATACATGATCTGCCGAAACACCGGGCCGAAATCCGTCGTCGTTCCTTCTCCCGCGATTCTGGTTGAGTGCTCGATCAGTTTTTCCATCTCCTCTGTCTGCGGATATACCCGTTTGTGCAGTTCTCCCATCCAGAACAGAAAATTCATCGCCTGAATTACCGCACTGTCGCCGAGGATCGGATACAGAGACGAATGACCGGGCGTTCCGACAAACTCCACATCGAATCTGCAGACGCCTTTTTGTCCGACCGCCGGGGCATATGCCGGCGTCGGTTCGGCGATCAGGACATCGCACGGATGGATGAGGTTTTTCTCCAAGAGATACCTGGTGCCGTATCTTCCGCCCCCCTCTTCATCACAGACGAAGGCAAGAGAGACCGGCAGTTCATCGCCTGCATCCTGCGCTCTGGCAACTACCGAAAGAACCGCGGCACACCCGCCTTTCATGTCGGTCGCCCCGCGTCCGTGCACGTAGGTGTCGTCGATCTTCCCGGAATACGGCGGATACTCCCAGCCCTCGTTCAGTGCCGGGACCACATCTATGTGTCCTGTGAGAAGGAGGCGTCCGGTCTGGTCCTTTGATATGACATTAGCATGACCGTCGGGCCCGGACGTGATCATTCCGGGTATGCCGATCCCTTCCATTACGGATAAGATATATTCGGCAATTTCGCTCGTGTTGCCTGGCGGATTGTCACTACGTATCTGTATCAGATCCGAGCAGAGCTTTGCTGCATTCATATATTATTTCCTTTTGAATTCTGCGAAGAGTTTCCCAATCGATCCCTCCGGGTAGATGCTTCTGAGGAATTTCATGCCGAAAAGATCATCGGCCATGTCATGGAAGAACTGGGGCGGAAGGGGTATCTTCGAGTTTGGATCAAGAACGATCCTGAATCCCAGATATTTAGAGACCTCGTCCGGGTCATAGATGAGCTGCCAGAGAATAGGAGTCTCTTCGAACTGTTCTTTGTGATTGTCCCTAAGCCAGACCATGAATGCAGGGAAAAGCGCATAATCTCCTTCTTTAGCAATGTCCACGCGTCTACGCAGATATTCTGCGGTCATGGTGCATTTTATCGAGTCGAGACTGTATGCAAGCGATGAGAGGGTATAATCCAGGTGGGCGATTGTGTCAATTAAGTAAAAGTACAATACCGGATCCATTTCGGATGGTATTTCCAGGATCAGGGATTTATGATAGAGGTACTCAATCTGCTGAGAATAGTCGTTCTTCTCCAGTAACATAGTATTCTAGTTTGGTGTGTAAGACAAAAAGAGTTGGGCTTTGGGAACTGCCCCGTCATAAAGATACGTAGCCAAAAGTTGATATCAGCGGGAAATATTGCGGATATGCTCGTCTGATAAGTTCACCAGCTCGTTTTGCCCGGCGAGGTCGGCGACACTCCTGATGGCTTCGAGGAGGTGAACGGACTCTTCGAGAAAACTCAGGATATCGGCAGGGAAGAGGTCGACCCCGTACTCGTCGATTAAGTGCCGGTGGATCTCCTTGTGGTTCAGGCCCATCTCCCGAAGTTCCAGAATCGTGATGACGAACTTTCGTTCAGGACAGCCGCAAAGGGGTGAGTCGCGGCATTTGCATTCCAGAAAATCCTTAAAAAAACGGAGGACCTGATCCCGCGTTCCCGGGTCCAGGCTGTCGATATTCATTGAACCGGTAATCGCTTCCAGATTTGCCGGATGAAAGGCGCTTTCGGGCAGACGGTGGCCTGCCGCACGCTGGAGTTTTTTTATGTAGCGAAATCGTGCCCTACTCGCGATCACGAGCTTTCTCCGGCTTCCTCGTCAAAGTCTTTGAGGGATTTCATGGCGTCGGCGATACGCTCGACCTCAACCAGCCACTCGTCGAAGAGGGTCGGCTCGTCGGTATCTTTCACGTATTTTCCGCAGCAGGAAGCTCCATTGATGACGGCGGATCCGATCGACGAGGCGATATCGAGTGCCTTCTCGGGATCTTTTGCGACGACTTTACGTCCCTCTTTGACGAGATTCTTGATCTCCTCTGCCGGGGGATAGATCTCTTCAAGGTACTTCTGTCCGGCAGCGAAGAGGACGACAAGGGAGACCTGCATCGATCCGGCGATCTCTGCGAGTTCCTCGCCCATGACTTCGCCCATAACGATCTCTTCAACACTGCGGAGCTTCGTTCGTGCCTCTTCAAGGGGTATTCTGCCGTTCTGGAAGAGACGAATGATCTTGATTACGGCAAGCGTAATGTCGTCGGAAAATCCATCCAGAATTCTGAATCCTTCAGGCATCTCATCAGAGTCTTCGTCCCCTTCCCAGTCGGCGGTTTCGAGGGTCTTGAGCCAGTTGTCCCATCTCTCCTGATTGTAGAAGATATAAAAGAGCTTGGGAGCAGCTTCAGGCTCAGCTGTTTTCTTACTGTTTTTGGCAGCCATGCTTTATTACAAATAGTTCGGTTTAGTGTGGTAATAGAACTTGTGTTTGATTGTGGTCTTAGGCACGGTTGTCATTGAATATTGCGTTCTATATGACACACCCATTCCGCTCACCGTGACACAACAAGTCCGCTGAAATGATACAAGAATTCCGCACATGACCCGCACAGATT
>NIZU01000006.1 GCA_003315675.1 Methanocorpusculum sp. MCE | reverse complement strand
TGGAGTTCGAGGTCGCGGACCCGTTCCATGAGGTCGGCATAGTCGCGTTCGAGTTCTTCGAGGCGTTTTTCCATGTTTTCCTGGGATGTCATGTATAGGAGATTGGCTACATCCATACCCCCTCACCCCCCCCAAAAAAAGAAGAATACCCATTATTCCTTGACGTTTTTTTTTTAAATTTACACTCTGTTTTGAATCGTTTTCACCTGATAGATATTATAACAAAATGCAGCCAGCATATTTTTCACTCGTACTCTTTGCAGCGTTGTTACCTTTACCAACCCTGCATGAAAGATATTTTTGATCACTACATAGGGTCTCTCGCCCTTTGATCTCTTCAGACTTAATCGCAGAGTTCTCAGTTTATCTCGTATGCCAATGGGATGCCCTCTCGCTCCCCTTTTCATTGTGGCACTATATCCCTTGCATTTTGCTCCCTGATATCCCCGATCCCGATAGACCACTTCTCCTTTTTCTGAGAGGTCCACCTGACTATCATGAACATTTGCCGTGGTGGTTTCAATGCGTCGAATAAGATCGTGCGTCGTATCCATGATGGTATGAAGTTTATAGCCATAGTGCATTTTGCCGTTCTTGGACATGATTTTTCCATCTTTATCCCGTCGTGTTTTTGCCTGATCTCCTCGCGGCGTGTCTTTCTTACAATGACCGGGTTCAGCATACACAAACGTTGCATCCTGAATCATACCTTGTTCAATTTTCAGACCTTTCAGGTCAAGTTGTCTCTGAAACTCCTGCCAGACCAATGTATCAACGCCTGATTCGGACATGCGCTCCCGAAATAACCAGATCGTTGAATTGTCGGGTATTTTGTCAGGACACCCAAGAGTTCGCAAGATCGAATCTTGCTCACCGTTTCGGGCTAACGCCCTCACTTACCATGCCAAAAAGAAAGACGATCATAAATTTCACGTTCAACGGCGAGATCAGACAGATTATACCAGACTTCCAGAAGCTGAATCTTGAACATAAGTATGACATCGACATTGGGATGACCGCCCTTGCCGGATTTATTTGCATACATGGATTCAAGAAGAGGGCGAAACACATCCCAATCAAGTGTTTTACCAACGTCGGAGAGACGGTCGCCAAGTTTTTCATAACGTTCGTGATATGCCTGGTTGAGACCAAAGCTGCTGAAAGTCCCCATACATACTACTCAACGTACGAAAAGAAAGTACTTTCTGTCAAAAAAAAGGTTGTTAGAAATTCTCGAGTTTTTATTCTCTTCTCAGGAGAAGAGCGACAGCTCCCAGTCCTGCAATAATACCGATGATCGGCACGGGTGAAGACGGTGTTTGTGTCGTTGTTGGCGTCGTAGTCGATATCGGTTCAATGGTTGGACCGGTCGTCGGCGTCGACGTAGGGGTGCCTACTCCCTCTACCGGGAACAGTGATGCATTGATGTTGTAGGCTACCATGAATGGAGATGTATGAGTCGACGTGACGGTGTACAGATATTCTCCATCGACATATCCGATCAACTCGATCGTCATTTCGTGCCACACTCCGTCAAAGTAGTGTAGGATGGAAACATCCTCTGGGGTCACTCCCTTTTCTTTGAGTACTGATTCCTTTACCCTGAACACGAGTGTGACCGGCGTTCCTGAGCCTGCCGTGCTGTAAACATCATATTCGTAGAGGTAGGAAACGCCCGAGGGAGCAGGTGCCTGCCCAAAATAATCCGGGAACACCGTTACAACAATGGATGATCCATCGGGATAGATGAGAGTAAGAACGCCGTCGTTCGTGGTGAATGTGCCGTCAGATGAAACTGACCCGGCATCGGTGTTATTATCGGTGTTACCTCCGTTTCCGCCGCCGCTTGTCGGCACCGGCGTTGGTGTTGGCGTCGGCGTCGATACGCCAGCCGATACTCCGCCGACAAATACCAGTGCAACCAGAAAAATAGCTATGATCAACATTCGGTACCTGAATACAGCGGGCATGCATCTATCTGTCTGCCTGCTGTTTTGTAATGATTTTTTTTCACCTCATTATTTTACCACCAAAGACACTAACTAATACATCAATATCAATTATATATAATGACATCATATTTGGCTCTCATTTTATGGATTATTTTGCTTTTTTTCAAAAAGTCAGAAAACTGCCGGAACCATCCGTTTGAAAAAAAGGCGTGGGGTCATTCCGTGCTGTGAATATCATACGAACATCCAATATCCGGAGAGCATTCCCGTCCTACTCCTTTTTCCACGGCAGCTTCTTATGGCTGAACAGCTCGCCGAACATTGCTCCGCCGAGAATCAGGATCGCCCCGATCACCTGGATAAAACCCAGATGTTCTGACAGGATCACCGCGGAAAACACCAGAACCGAGAGGGGTTCCAGATACCCGACGATCGCCACCGTCTGCACGGAAAGGTTCCCGATCGCCGAGAAGTAGAGATAACACCCGAATCCGGTATTCACGACGCCGAGGAAAAGGAGCGGCAGAATACTTCCGGCGGGAATCTGAAAAGAGAGTCCCTGATAGGCAAGCGTGAAAATCGCGACGGTAACGAAACTGCTCGTCAGCTGGATCATCGGGTTTTCGAGGCCGGTGATATGGACCGCTTTTTTATTGAAGATCAGCATCACGGCATACATCACGGCCGACATGATCCCGCAGAACAGCCCAAACGACATGCCGCCCGTAAGAAGCGACCCGCCGTTCACGCAGAGCATCCCAAGAAGTACGGCGGCAAATCCCGCCAGAATCGAGAGATGGAGTTTTTCCCGGAAAATGATCGGTGCTGCGATCATGACGAGGACCGGACCGCAGTAATACGCAAGCGAAGCGATGCTCACTCCTACCTGCGCATACGCCTCGTACAGAAACATCCAGCAGATCCCCATCGCGACTCCGGAGATCACCACATACAGGGCTTCTTTTCGCTAAGCCGGGAACTGCGGTTTTTTCCGGATTCCAATAAACAGCAGAATGAGAAACAGAGCGCTGGTCATTGTTCGGAAAAACACGATCTCGTAGCTGGTCAACGCGATAAAGCTCGCCACGATGCCGTTCGAACCAAAAATCAGCAAGGCGAGTATATATTTGAAGAAATCGAGATTCATGTGCCGCTCCTGGAAAATTCAGCGAAAAAACGTTACTCCAGTTTTTCGAGCAGAGCACACGCCGCACACAGCCGGTGACTCGTCGGCTCCCCGCAGAGTTCGCAGCGTCCCATCATCGTGATCTCGCCTTCCCGCGGTCCGAGCTTTGCGAGAAGTTTCTCCTGGCCTGTCACGATGTTCATCATCGTCCAGGGCGTTTTGTACTCGAGCTTCCCAAGCCCCGTCCGAACCCCGGCACGCAGAGCATACTTCGTGTACGGGCACTCCGGCAGATCGGTAAGCAGATGGTTCACGAGCCCGTAGGCGACCGTCTCCCGTTCCGTCGCCCGGCAGAGCGGTTTGATCCTCGGGAGAAACAGCGTATCCGCGTTCGTCTGAAATGACCCCGTCACCCGGGTCACATCGCCCCGCAGATAATTCATCAGAATCGACTGAGCCTCATCGTCCAGACAGTGACCCGTCGCGATCTTGGTTGCCCCGACCTCGCGGGCCGCCTGATTCAGGGCACGCCGCCGCAACGTCCCGCAGACCGAGCACGCCTGCCGGGGATCGTTTGCCAGCAGTTCGTCCAGCGTCTTCCCGCAGATGTCCGTAAAAGAGATCAGTTTGTCGGCGAGGCCGAGTGTATCGCAGAGCCGGGTCGCCGCAAGGATCGTATCGTCCCGGTAGCCGCCGATCCCCTCGTCCACCGTGATCGGGATAAATTCGGCGTCAAGATCCAGCTTTGCAAGAACCGTCAGAAGGACCGTCGAGTCCTTCCCGCCCGAAAGGCCGACCGCGATCCGGTCTCCGGGTTCGATCATCCGGTATTTTTCGATCGCGGACGCGACGCCCGCCTCGAACCATGCGGAAAAATGCTCTCCGCAGAACCGCTGCTTCGTGACCGGATCGACGTAGACTGCCTTTTTTCCGCAGCGGCCACACATGATCGTCATTTATCCCCCGTGCACGATCGAGGTCGCCCGCAGGACATCGTCCTCATCCACGGGATCGTCCGCAAGCAAAAGTTCGCCGTCCCTTGTGACGAGAATCTCGTATGGATTCATATCCAGACGGAGAAGGATCTCCTCAAGCGTTCCGGCACGGGTCGTCAGGATTTGACCGTCGGGGAGATACAGCGTGACCATTATTTTTTCGTATATTCCTTGCCCATATACTGGTGTTTGTCCGAGAACCCGCCTTTCGCGACCACGTAGAACCACTGGAACGCCGAGCTGAACAGACCGAAGTTGATGTAGCGCCGCATCGAAAAGCCGATGATCATCTTCATATCGAGGACGACGCGTCCATAGTTTTTCATGCGTTTAGGGAGTTCCCAGTCGTCTCCGGCATCGCAGACCTTGTACATTCCGGCCTCGATGAAGAGATTTTTCCGAAATGCCGTGTTCGCGCCAAGCGTCGCGTAGAAGATTCCTGATCTCCCGCCGATCCTGACCACGAGATTATAGAGGAAAACCTCGAACGTGTGCTTGAATCCGGGTTCCAGCGGATAGATCGGACCGTAGATCGTAGATGCATCTGGGTACTTCTCGAAGTCTTTTACGATCGTCTCAAGCCAGGGCCTCGGCAGAAAACAGTCTGCATCCGTGGTGACGATCAGGTCGTATTTGCTTGCAAGAACGCCGTCGTTTCTGGCTCCCCCGACCTTTTTGCTCGTCTGGATGAAGACCTTGTCCGCGTATTTTTCGGCGATCTCCCGGGTCTTGTCCTTGGAATTTCCGTCGACCACGATGATCTCGTACTGATCTCTGGGAAGCGTCTGGTCACAGAGACTTTTCAGGAAGGCTGCGATGCCTGCCTCTTCATTGAATGACGGAACTACGACTGAAATCATGCTAATAACTCCGCATACAGATCGGCATGCATCTGTGCTACTTTATAAATATCATACTGCTCGACCGATGCCCGGGCATGGGACGCGGCGTGTCTGAGAAGAGCATCGTCCGCGAGCAGGGGTGCGATCTCTTCGTTTTTGGTAAAGAATCCGGCGATTCCGGTGAAAAGTTCCCGGTACTCCGGCAGGTCGCGGGAGATGACCGGAAGGCCGCTCGAGAGTGCCTCCATGATCGAGATCGACATCAGATCCCCGTAGGACGGGAACAAAAAGATGTCGGCTCCGGCATATACGCCGGTGATGTCCGGGACGAATCCCGGGAAGATCACGTTGTCGCCGGCTTTGGCTTTCCTGGCCTCGACCTTTTTCCTGTTGTCCGAGATCGGCCCGTAGGGAAATCCGCCGACCCACATGAACTTGTATTCCGGATGTTCGTCCGCGAGATCCAGGAAATCATAGATGCCTTTTCTCGGGGTCTGCTGGGCGACCTGCAGGATCACTTTGTCGTCATCCGAAAAACCGTATGTTTCACGGACGATCCGGCGTTTTTCCGAATCGGGCTTGAACTTCTCCATACTTACGCAGCTTGGGATCCTCGTCGTCGGCATGTCCGGGAGCATCTCTTTGATCTCCCGTTCATTGTCTTTCGTGATGGTGATGATGTGATCGTATTTGCCGTACATCGGCTTGTAGATCTTATTAATGAGCGAAGCGCCGGCGAGGTTGTTGACGTTCAGGCTCGGGGTCGAGTGGGCGGTCAGCACTTTGACATGTTTTGCCCGCATTCGCGAGTAAACGGCTCCGGGTCCAAGGGTATGACAGTGGGTTATGTCGTGGTCATGTTGTTTGCTGTTCAGCTCGACCTCGACGCCCGGCGTCTTCTGCAGACCTTCGTACAGCATCATTGCGACCGTCGCACAGCCTACGTATTTGAATACCGTAAAATTTTCCACCAGGATGTTTACTCGCATGTATTTATCTCCACGAAATTCATTGCGCTTCTAATGCAGCCGTCCATATTGATGTATTCGAACTCGGAGAATCTGCCGACGAGATCGATGCCGAGGATTCCTTCAAGATATTCTCTGACGATTTTAATATTTTTCTGGTAATCGAGATCGTAAACCACATAGGCGAATTTGAAGTGGTCGACCGCGGTATGGACGACGTCGGCCCCTGACGGGATGATTCCCATTCTGACGAGGCCGTCGACGGTGTGGGCGATGATCTCCTCATCGCTCATCTTCGAAACGTCGTCGCCTTCGTTGTAGGTGATCTCGGCGAGGACCGCCGAGCAGCCTGCCGGGGCAACTTTGCTCGAGAAGTTGGACGGGAAGGAGAGACGGTTGAAGGGGCCACATTTTTCTTCCGGTACGTACATCCAGGAGATATCCGGAAGGGTTCCTTTGAACCCGACGGAGATGCAGGCAATCGAGTTGTATCGAAGGGCATCGCATGCCTCTTTGATTGGGGACGGAACGTCCAGCATCGGAAGAAGGGTCTGGAGCGGCAGGGTCGAGATGATCCGGTCGGCCGTTATCGTTTCTTTTCCGTTGGAGACCGCCCATCCGTCGCCGGTATTCACGACTGAGGTGACGGTGTTGTTCGTCTTGATCGAACTCTCGATTGGCTTTGCGATGGCGTGGATCAGGGCTTCGATACCGCCATGAATCGGATAGGAAAAGACCGCCTGATGGGTGTATCCTTCGGTTTCGATGCCGATCGCCGATTTGATGATTTCTTCGACAGGCGGGCGGGGAACGCGTCCGTCCATCCAGTGTTTCGACATTTTGTCGGTCGGATAGTTCCAGATCTTCTCGTTGTAGGGAACGAGATAGCACTCGGCGATCCCTTTGCCGAAGGTGTAGTAGATCCAGTCCTTGAAGCTCGTCGGCTCAGCGACCTCGCCTTTTTCGACCGCGACCAGATTCTTGATGTATTCGTTGATGCAGAAGAACAGGTCTTCCTTTGGAAGAGCGGATAGTCCGTTTTCGAACGGGTATTTTACATACTGACCTTTATAGAATATTTTGGTGTTTCTGTTTCGAAATTCCCGGTTGTCGGCTAAAGCGTTCTGCATGAACGAAAGAACTTCGGCGTCCCGGGAGAAGATGATGTGCGACCCCCCGCAGTCGAAGGTAAATCCGTTTCGCACTTCCGATTTGCAGAGACCGCCGATTTTCGGTTCCTTTTCGAGGACCGTGACTTCATGTCCTTTTTCCTTGAGAAGACGGGCGAGAGTGACCCCGGCCAGACCTCCGCCTAAAATTGCCCATTTCACGAATATATATTTGGGGCCGAACAATAATAAGATGAGTACGTCCGTCCCTGATTAGGGAAAAGGGAGGGGGAACGGGTGGTGAAAAGAGGTTGTCAGTGGATGACTTTATGGATGACTTTTCCGCTCATCGAGCGCTTCATTTCGATCGCGTGGTACTGGCACATTTCGTGGCAGCAGTAACACCGGATACAGTTCGTCAGATCGAAGATCGCCTTGTCGTTTATGATTTCAACGGCTTTTACCGGGCAGACTCGTGCACACTGCCCGCAGCCGATGCATTTTTTGGTGTTTATGACAGGGGACGGTTCGTATCTTTTGCCGACCCGCTGGAGTTTTCGGTAGATGGTTTTTTTGTGCCAGGAGTCTTTCTGGCGGCCGTTGTAGGTGGACGGATGGACGTAATCTTTGATTGGTATGATCTCGTCTCCTTCGACCTCGACTTCGTCGACGAGTCCGCGCCTGAGAGCGGCCATCGTGGTTCCGATGCATTCGGGCCGCATGTTCACGAGGGTCTGGGCGGAGATGTCCAGGCCGTAGACGGAGTGCGAAGCAAGGATGTAGCCGACCTCCCGCGGGTTGCCGCCCATCGGGCCGTTTCCTTCCATCCCGACGACGGCGTCCATGACGACGAAGTCCGGCTCGATGAGCTCGTTTAAGTCGACGAGCATCTCGGAGAAGTCGATGGCGTCGGGGAATCTGGAGTGGAAGACGGGTTTGTCGAGCCCGGGAACGACGCCGAAGGTGTTTTTGACGGCGCCGGAAAAATGGGTGAACATGTGGGTTTTGAGTTTGCAGACCGAGATGATGACGTCGGCTTCGCATGCCTGGTTGATGACGGTGAACCGTTTCATGACGGTTCCGGCAGGGCAGGAACGTTCCTGATATCCGGTGTCGTATGAAAGTTTGATGCCGAGTTCATCGGCGACCTTCTCGATCCCGCATTTGTGGTAGACTCTCATGAGAACTCTCGGCGAGTAGATGATCCCGGCCCCCGGACTGTCGGCGATCGTTAAGATCCCGCCGGCTTCGATGATCATTTTCCCGACCGCGTAGACGATTTCGGGATGTGTGGTGATCGCACGGTCGATTCCGGCGTCGGAGAGAAGATTCGGCTTCAGCAGAACTTTTCTGCCGTCGACCCGCGGCAGGCCGCCGGAAGCTTTTATCGCCTTTGCGACAGCTTCACGTACCTGTTCTCTGTCGTAGGAGCCGCATCGTGCCGAGCCGGTTATACTATTCATATGTTCCTGTTGTATCTGTATTCCTGCCGTATCGGCCGGATATTAATATCTATAATGATTTCACATTCTCTTTAATATACATTCTTAATGAGAGTGTCTGAGTATTATGGGTTTTTCGAATGGATAGGTTATGTGGTTGGACTAGGGCGTCGTTTGAGGGTAGGTGGACATCACACGAAATGCACGAAAGAACTATGAAAACACGAAACTTTCGAAAATCAACAAAATTCACGAAAAAGGGAACATGGGTAAATGCCTAGAGTGTCTTTCAAGTTGCTCTTATTGCTTCTTATTCTCTGGAATCTATTCCGTTACCAACTTATATCCAGATCTCCCGCTTATCCCACCTATTTTTTTTACCAATATCCTCAATCTGAAACGTATTGTCATTTTTACCCCCCTAACACGAAACTTCCACTCCCAATATTTCATAGATGGACTTATATATTCATCTATCATACTATATCATATCCATGACATGCATCGTTCATCATCGCCACACAAAAACGGGAATCGTTTATGTCTATGAAAGTGAATCACACTGGGACAAAGAGAAAAAACGGTGTGTCTGTCAGCGAAAATGTATCGGACACGTTGATCCAACTACTGGCAACGTCGTTCCAAACCGAAAAAAGAACGCCCCCAAATCATCCAACCCCATTGTCAGATCAGCGGGATGCTCTCTTCTCTTTGATCCGCTAACCGAAAAAACAGGATTACGTACAACCCTGAAACGCTCTTTCCTGGAAGAGTGGGATAAAATTCTCACCTGCGCCTATTATCTCTTATCCGAAGGGACACCTCTCTGTCATTGTGAACAATGGTCAGCAGGAACAACCCACCCATACAATGCCACACTCACCAGCCAGAGGATAAGCGAACTCCTTAGTTCTCTTTCTGTAGATAAGCAGATCCTGTTCTTCCAGAATTGGGTGAAAAAAGTCTCAGAAAAAGAGTATTTCGCCTTAGATATCACCTCAGTATCTTCATACAGCGAACTGCTATCCTCAGTTAGATATGGATACAACCGTGATGGTGAATCGCTGCCTCAGATTAATTTCTGTATGCTGGTTGGTGAGAAGAGCGGATTACCCGTATACTATGAACGATATCCTGGGAGCATTCATGATGTCAGTACGCTGAAGAGATATTTGAAGACGCTCAACTGGCTGCAGGCAGATCATATCCATCTGGTGATGGATAAGGGGCTCTGCAGTCTGAAAAATATCTCCGAACTGTATGCATCAGGCTATAAATTTACTCTGGGTATGTCGCGAGGTCTGAAGTTTGTCAAAGAAGTACTGCGGGAGGTAAAAGACACGATCTGTTCATACGAAAATTATCAGGAAAATTTGGGGAATTTCCATTATACGTCAACATTGATAAAGAAATGGGAGGGACATCGCGCGTATGTTCATGTGTATTATGACCCGGCAAAGAGGGAAGAAGATCACGCTGAGTTTATTCATCTTATCCATATGTGCGAAAAAGAACTTACTTTGGGGGAGGAGGTTGCAGAGCACAATGAAGTCTATGAGAACTATTTCACACTCACAGAAACACCCAAACGCGGAAGGAACGTTGTCGTTGATACGGCGAAAGTGATGGTACATAGATCAGAGTTTGCCGGATATTTCGTGCTGATGTCAAACGATGTGAAAGATCCGGCGAGGGCACTTGAGATATACCGTCAAAAGGATGCGGTTGAGAAATCATTTGCTAATATGAAGAATGAGCTTGATGGGAAACGACTGAGAGTCCGCTCAGAACCAGCTCTCACGGGCAGGTTGTTCATACAGTTTATTGCACAGATTATTTATTCTGAGGTAATGAAGACGCTGAGGGGAACCGAGTTGGAAAAGAAATTGTCCGTTCAGGATGTGTTTTCGGAGATGAAGATTCTCAGCCTGGTGAAATTCCCGGGAAGGAAGAGTGCGATGTATACTGAGTTTACGGCGAATCAGAAGAAGATCATGGAACTCTTTCAGATAAACGGTAAGACATAGGTGGGATAAGCGGGAGATCTGGATATAATATAAGAAGCATCCCAAGACTTCAAACACATTATATAATTTCCACACCCAATGGAATCACATATGGACACCTTCTCCGCCCTCCTCTCCGAATATACCACCCTCGCGAAAACCGACCCACTTCGCACCAGGATCCTCTTCGAAAACACCTCCTTTGCAAACACCGCCGTACAAAAACTCCGGGAAGATGGAGCCATCCTCCCAGACCACATAACAACCGTTAAGGGCCTTGCAAAAAGCATCCTTGCGACCCTTTCCCCCGCGTCCCGCATCATCGACCCCGAAGAACAGCACCTCCTCTTCGCCCGGATCGGTTCAGACGTGTTCGGGAAAAAACGCATCACCGACACCCAGACCGAAAACCTCGTAAACCTCTTCATCACCCTCAAAACAAACAAACTCGCCCTCCCCGCGGGGGACGACAAATTCAACGACTTTCGGGAAATATTCTCCCGCTATGAAGAGTTCTGCCGCGAAAACGACTGCTTTGACTCCATCCTCGCAATAGAGCAGGCCGCTGGTATCGCCGGCGAAATGGAAATCGACACCGTCCTCTGCTATGCATTATACAAACCAACCCCCCTCGCAGTCGACCTCCTCCTTGCACTTCCCGGCACCATCATAACCCGGCCGCCGGTTACTGAAACCCCCGGCCTCCCGGAAACCTGCAGAGGCGTCTATCAATACACCGACACCCGCACCGAACTCCGCTCTGCGCTTGAATCCATCGCCGCACTCATCGAATCAGGCGTCCCGCCAAAAGACATCGCCCTCCTTACGCCCTCCCTCCCGTCCGCTCTGCCCCTCCTCGACGAACTCGTCCCCGACTTCAGCGTCCTTCTAGGCGGAACACGCCGCCCCCTCGGATTCTTCGCCGGCGAAGACATCCCGATCGAAAACCTCCCGCCTGTCCGCTCTGCCCTCGCCTGGCTCGCCGCATTCGCCTTCGACTGCAGAATCGACGACCTGAAAATTATCATCGAAAGCCCCTACTTCTCCCTGAGAATGGATTGGCTCACCGCCGGCAGACTCGAAAAAGCCGGCATCATCACCAAAATCGAAAAAGGCAGAGCCGCCTGGCGGACCGTCGCCGAACGGCTCGCCGCTGCCCGGAAAAAAGAGATCGGCGAACAGGACGCCGCTTTCCAGGCGAGCCTCGACCGGCTCCTTGACCGGCTCGACGCAAACCTCGAACACGCCGGCACGCTTGCCGGACACTGCCGGGCCTCGAAAGCAGACCTCTCCGCCCTTGGATGGACGAAGATCCAGATGAAGCCGCAGGACGAAGCGGCCCGTCACGCCTTCCTCCGCCTGCTCGACAAACTCGCCCTCACCTCGCTTGCCGAAATTCCCTACACCATTCGCGAATTTTACGCGATGCTTTGCCGGTTCTGTGAGAAAACCACCAAGATCAGCTACCCCGAATCGAAACACGCCTTCTTTGCGGGCGACCTCCGCTCCGTCGCCGGCACGAAGCGGCCCTACGTTTTTATCACCGGACTCTCCGCCGACCGGATCCCAAGGATCGAGGCGGCCATCCCTCTCCTGAACGCTCAGGAGACCGCCCGCATTCAGCCGGACCGAGTCCAGAATCTGCTGGATGCAAGCCGATACTACTTCCACGCCGCCGGGCTTGCCGCCGAAAAACAGCTCATCCTTTCCTGCGCCGGCCACGACGGCGAGAAAAGCCTGACCCCATCTCCGTATCTCCCGCCTCGCCGAGCCGGAACCAAAAAGCCCGGGATTTCTGGACCATTCGATGACCGCGAACCAGACGAGGGCCGGAGAACTGCTCGCCGCCGGCAGGGAAGACGAAGGCGAAGGTCTCTTCGGCATCCCTTCCTTAGAGACCGCGGCGGAGATCATCGGGATCGAGACCGTGGACCGGACCGGAACGCCCGGCATCTACGATGCGGAGTTTGCCGGCGACGGGATCGCCGAAGCATTCGCCGCGGCCTACACGGAAAAGACCGAGTTCGCCCCGACCGTGCTCGAACGCTACCGGGAATGCCCGTTCAAATGGTATCTCGCCGACCACCTCCGCCTCGAAAACCCCGCGGATTTCAGTGCGGAGAGGACCATTGTAGGTACCGTCATGCACAAAGCGATGGAGCGGTTTTTCCGCGAATACGCTCCCCCGCTCACGGAGGAAAACGAATCCGAAGCCGCGGAGTTTTTGAAAAAACTCGTTACGGAGGAGTTCGAAAACCGGCACATCGAAACGCCTTCCTGGCAGTCGATGCTGAACGGATATCTTGGAAACGGCGGGCTTGAGAGCAGCTGTGAACAGATCATCCGGCTCGAGACCGGATTCTGCGCCGCAGGATTTCGTACCCTACCCGAGTGGCTGGAACAGAAAGTTTCGGCAGAGATCCCGGGCGGAGATCCGTTCACGGTCTCCGGATGGGTCGACCGGGTGATGTTCAACGAACAGACCCGGGAGTTCGCGGTCGTCGACTACAAGACCGGAAACGTAAAAACCTGGAAGGAGCTCGAGGAAGGATCCGCACTCCAGATCCCTCTCTACACCGAGGCCGTACGGCAGATGACGAACTACACCCCGCTGCCCGGGACCTATCTCAGGATCGCCCCGGACGAGGTGAAGGATAAAAATCCCTACCTAGTCAGAGGAAAACAGCAGAAAAGCGTCGAGGAAGTCTGCGACGCAGCGTTCGGATTCTGCCGGGAGACGCGGGAGATGATGAAGGCAGGAAAATGCGGCGTCGTGTCCGGCGAAACGTGCCCGGACGACTACTGCCCGTACAAACGGATCTGCCGGTTCGCTCCGTTCCGGGGGGAGGAGGCATGACCGCCGAACTGACCGAGGCCCAGAGACGGGCGCTCTTTATGGAAGAAAGCGTCTGCGTGACCGCAGGGGCCGGGAACGGAAAGACGTTCCTTCTGACAAAACGGTATCTTGCCTCGCTCACCTACCGACGGGAGACGATGCACACCGGGGCAAGCGACATCCTCGCCCTCACCTACACCGACAAGGCGGCTGCCGAGATGCGGACGAAGATCGGCCGTGAACTCAAAAAAGCCGCAAAAGAGGATCCGGCGCTCGAAGAGGTCTGGGAGAGTTTTTCGCGGTGCAGTATCAGCACGTTCCACTGGTTCTGCCTCTCGCTTTTGAAAGAGTTCGCCTACGAGGCAGGACTCGATGCGGGATTTTCCGTGATGGACGAGCTCGACACCCACGAACTCGTGACCGGCACGATCCGCGAGATGCTGGAACATCCACCGACCGCACTTTTCGACGACGTGGTCACCCTCTTCGATCATCTGCGGGAGGCGACGATCGCGGGATATCTCCAGAGCCTGATGCGGATCGAAGAGGCCAAAGACTGGTTTTCTCTGCTGGAAAAGGATCCCTCGGCCGTGATCGCGGTCTGGCAGAAGGCCTGGGACAACGAGATCACGGCGTACCGAAACGATCTTGCCGGCGACGAGCTCGTTAACGCCCTGATGGCGGAACTGCGGGCCCTCGCTCCCGAACGAAAAGGCGAGCTCTTCCAAGCGCGACCAGCCGCTTTGCGGCATTTTGCGATACAAACGAGCCGGCCGAGATGTATGCCGCAGGAAAAATCCTCGCAGGCATAAATACGAACGCCTACAAAGCCCCTCTCCCAAAAGGAAGCCTGGAACGGTTCAAGGAAAAACGCGAGGTGTTCAAAGAGTTCCCGGATCGCCCGGACGAATCCGATCCGAGGACCCGGCTCACGCTCGAGATCCTCGCGGCCCTCGGACGGGTCGCCTCCGCCGTTTCTGAAAGAACGATCCGCGAAAAACAGCAGAGGGGCGTCCTCGACTTCGACGACCTGATCAAAAAGACCAGGGATCTGATCGGAAACGGCGCCGTCCAGAAAACGCTCAACGCCAGATTCCGGTATATCCTTGTCGACGAAGTCCAGGACAATGACCCGGTCCTGACCGACATCATCCGGATCCTCTGCGGCGACCCGAAAGAGAACAACCGGCTGTTCATCGTCGGGGACGCGAAGCAGTCGATCTACCTTTTCAGGGGGGCGGATGTCTCGGGATTCAACGCCTTCCAGACCGTTTTTGCAAAAGAGCCGGTGGAACTCGATACGAGCTTTAGGACCGTGCCGGAGATCATCCGGCTGGTGAACCATGTGTTTTCGTCCGTGTTTGCGGACCCGAAGGAGATCTGGGAGGCCGGATACGGCGAACTCACCCCGCACCGGGCAGACCACTCCGGGTCGGTTACCCTGATCCGGCTTCCGGCAGGCGAGACCAAGGCCGAGTCGATGCGGCGCGAGGCGCGAACCCTCGCATCCTGGATCTCCAATACTGTTTCCCGCGGTAAAATCAGCGTCTACGAGAAAGACGGGACCTGTCGGCCCGCACGGTTCGGGGACATCGCGGTCCTCATCGAGGCACGGACCCATATGGACAAACTCCGGCACGCTCTTGAGAGCTACGGGGTCCCGTATACCGAGGAGAAGGGATTCAGCTTCTATAAAAAGCAGGAGGTCTTCGACTTCACGAATCTTTTGAAGGCGATCGTGTATCCCGAGGAGGACATCCCGCTCTACGGCGTGCTTAGGTCCCCCTGCTTCGGGATCTCCGACGCGGAACTCTGCCGGGCCGCTTCAAACAGCGGGGGGCCACTGATCCGGCGGCTGCGAACATACGCGGCCGCGAATCCCGATTCGAAGATCGGGAAAGCGGTCGGAGATCTCGCCCGCTGGCATGCGGAGATCGGGACCGAGCCGTTGGTCCCCTTCCTTTCCCGGCTGATCGCGGAGTCGGGGATCACGGCGGTCTACGGCGGCCTCCCATTCGGGCGGGAAGCCACGGCCAATCTGGAAAAGCTGGTGGCGATCGCCCGTTCACGTTCCATGAACCGGCCGTTTTCGGTGTATGAGTATCTCGGGATCCTGGATACCTGCATGGAGGAGGAGTTCGACGAGCGGGAGGGAACGGTCCCAAGCGAAGAGGACGACCGGGTGAAAATCATGACGGTGCATGCCTCGAAGGGGCTGGAGTATCCGATTCTCGCCCTCTGCTTTGCCGGAACGGGGAACGGCCTGAATGTTTCGGCCCCGGTGTTCGATGAAAAACTGGGCGTCGGGATCCAGGTCCAACTCGCGGGCGAAGGGGAGGGCCTTTCGTTCGTGATCGAGTGCCTGAAGCCGGAGATGAAGGCAAAACTGCTTGCCGAGCGGAAACGGCTGTTTTACGTGGGGATGACGCGGGCAAGGGATCATCTGGTGATTTCGGGAACGGACGGGAAAAAGGGGCCGGAGGCGAACTCGTTCCTTTCGATGTATGATGCGGGGATCGGCGAATGTCCGTATCTTCCGGAACTGATCACCGATGTGATCACGGAGCCGGGTGAACTTTCCCGGATCCGGCCTAAGGTCGCGGACGGCTGGACGGATACCCCTCTGCCGGCAAAGGAGGAGGAGGCAGCACAAAGCCTGACCGCAGCCGTGAGAAACCATGCTCCCTCTAAGGCGGAAGAGGCCGCGATGCTTCGGGGAACGGCGCTCCACGAGGTGTTCGAGGGAAAGCCGGCCTCTGTGGTCGCAAAAAGATATGGGTTGCCCCCCGCGGCGGCAGAAGAGTTTGCGGCGAAGTATGCGGCGTTTCTTGCGTCGCCGGTTATGCAGAACGCGGCAAAAAGCATCTGCGAGCAGGAGATCGCGTATTCCTTCGAGGGGACTCCCCTGAACGGAGTGATCGACCGGCTCGTTCAGTATGAAGATGGAAGCTGGATGATCATCGACTACAAGACGGGTAAGCCTTCGGCGAGGGAGCTGGAGAGATACGAGAGCCAGCTCGCGGTGTATTTCCTGTGGGCGAAACGTTTGTTCGGAGCCGACCCGGGCGTGTGTCTGTATTTCGCTGATGCGGGAGAGATCCGGATGGTGGAGATGGATGAGGAGCGGGCGAAGGGGCTGGTGGAGGAGAAAATACGGGAAAGTGTGAGGGAGGGAGTTTCTCCCCATTCCTAAAGCTGAGGTCACAAAAGAGAGGAGGAGATGTAAGGATTAATATGATCAAAATCTCGATCCCTTTGTTAAAACATCGAATATTTCATCGTATTTGATGCTTTTTGCGACTCATCAAGTTTTGTGTCAACAAATTTTTCAAGAATAGTTAACTCCTGCACGAATTCATCTCTTAGCTTTTTTACCTCTGCTGAGTTTGCCGTTTTTGCATATGTTTCAATATAATAATAGACCTGATCGAGGAATTTTTTTATAATATCCAAAACGGCTTGTTTTTCAGAATCCTCTCCTTTCATAGGATGTTTTGTCTTCTTAATATGAAGAAGCTTCGAGTTGGATAAGTTATAAATATTCGTCATAAACCCATTCACAAGATCGGGGAATTTTTCAAATGGATTATCATATTCAACACCAGAATCTCGATTCATTAGCTCAAGGAATAGGAATAAACAGACATTATCGTATGAGTATTTTGTCGCCTGCAGTATTTTTACATCATCTTCGACCTCTCTCTCGTTCTGCCTGCGTTTATTGGTTATAAAATAAATGCCAAAACCTGTGAACAAACCTGTACCTATAGAGACGAAAAAACCTGAAAGCCAATTTGCATCGGGACCCGCAAATAAATAGCAGAGTGTGGCTATACCAATTGATAAAAATGCTGCATATACAATAATGAACATTAATTTTTCATATCCAAGAAGCTTTTTCCAAGAAATAGGTAGAATCCATACACCTTAACTTAAACAGGTAAATAATATTTTATATACCCAATATAATGACACTTCAACGATGTTTGGCTGAGTTTGCGTTGTTATCCAGTAATCTAATACAAAAAATAAATATAACAATAAAATTGTTGATAATAATGCCAATACAATTATAGGTATCCTGTCAAATGATATTTTACACATTTTTTACGCCACTTCGATAATCTAACAATGTATTTCCATTGATAAAAAGGATGTGCATATCCGATTTTGTCGAAAAAGTATCAAGCTTCTTTTTTATGTTACAGGGGACAAGCTGTATGATGCGTGAAGGCAAAGCGGCTGGTCGCGACGATAACGGTGGGCACGTATAATATTCGTCCAAACTAAAATGACACTTTCGTTTGGACGGATTTTTTATAATCCCAATAGGAGATGTTGGTGTGGATCCAATTGAGAGAGGAGAAGAGCAGGTGTGGAAACATGAGATAAAAACAAACCGCGAATCGGCGCGAATCCGCCCTTCGGGCGAGCGAATCGGATTTGCTTCTCCTCACTCTCACACGTATCTCGCAAGGCAAAGCCTTGCTCGGCTGAGGCCTCCCCTGCGGGTCAGCCCGCCCTCGACTTGCTCGTCCCTCATCGGGAGCGTTCGGGCAAATCCTGTCGCCGCCCAAGCGGCTCCCAAGAATAAGTTCTCCTCCTCTTTTTCATTAAAAAAACTCCCAAAATATTTCTTTCATTTCTCTCATAGGAGGCGCCGGGGCGCCGACATGATTTGCCCCGATTCGCGGTTGGTTATTTCTAGGTATCAAAAAATATCCAGTACACGCTCGATTCAAAAAAAAGAGGATTCCTCACATCGCAAACAGCGGAGCGAGCTCCACCTTCTGCCAATCCAGATCGATCACCTTCATCCAGAGGGTCTCCGTTGCCGGAACAAAGACCACATGGTGATTCGAGGAATACGGATATCCCTCGATATCCGCGTGACGGAAGGTCGCCCCGCCGTCCGCTAAGAGCACATCGCGGATCTGCATCATCTTCGCGGCATCGATCGTCCCCTTCGCTGCCTCCGCCAGGCTCAGCAGATTCGCATATCTGCTCACCGAATGTGCTGCCGGCGGGGTCGTCAGGGTCCAGCTCGGGTCAACGAAATGGTTCGCCGCGGCAACGACCCCGTCCCCGGTTCGCACCTTCGTCTCATTAAGCCCGACCTCAAACACATATGCTCCCTCAGGGCTGCCGACATCCACAATCCAGGCAAGATTCGGGCGGGTCGTTAAAACAGCCGTCTTCAGCCCGGAAAGATCCGAGTAGTCGAGCATCAGGCGGAAAAACTCCGAGATCAGATCCGGACGGTAATCCTGCCCAACGGGAACTAGACCCGAGTTGTCATCCGCGATAAAGAGCCCGGCGCTGTTCATCAGCGTCTCGGGTTGGGAACCCGCAGGACCGAAGGTCGCGACCCCGTTGCTTCCGTCTGTCGGCTGGTACACGGCAAGAACGTAATACTGGTTGAACGGCTCCAAGAAATCCGGAAGGTCCCAGTTCCGCGAAAGGACGACCGATCCGTCCGTGGTATAATTATCCCAGACGGCAAGGTAGGAACAGCCGGCCGGCATGGAGATATACAGGGCCGGGCCGTAGTAGAGGATCGCGAGATCTTCTTCGGTGAGTCCGGTCGTCTCGGCCATCCCGCGGGTGATCTCCTTCATCCGCTCAGGCTGAGACTGCGTGCCGGCTGCCGCATAGCTGCGGAGATAATCGATGGTATATCCACGGTCTTCGAGAGCGCCGGTGAGCATAGCATACTCGGCGAGAAGCTCGGTTTTCATTAGGCCGCCGTACTGCCGGCCCATCTCCCGATAGGATCCTTCAAGCAGGATCACGGTATAGTTTCCGGCAAGATACCGGTCGCCGCCTTCAAAAGAAGAGACGAAGGTCATCTCGGGGTTGTCAGGGGGCGAAACGGGGATCGAAGTAATACATCCGGCTGCGATAACAAGAGAAAACAGCAGCAAGATCACGAATATCGGTTTTTTCAGAATCATATGACCACTCCACACACAATCATTAGGAGAATACTCTCACGTGCAAGTATATTATCTCTCCTGACGGAAAAATGGGGAAATTATTTCCAAAAAAGGACCAAAGGTGGATCGTATTGTAGAGCCCTGAGATATATTTTCCGCGTATTTCCTCAAAAAGAAGATAGGTTGACGGTCACTGGCGGCTCCGACCCAGTATTCTCCGGCAGAGAAACGTCGGGTACAAAGACGGCTGTTTCTTCTGCCCGAAATCCCATCCCTTAAACTTCAGATACACCGACTCCGGGATGAACAGTCCGTCCTCACGCATTTTATTCCGGATGATCTCCGTCATTTCGGAAAATCGGGGATCGGACCTGACAAAATCGAATCTGCTCAAAACATCCGCAACGCTCACGATGTCATACTAGAGAGAGGGAGCCTTCAGTTTTCTGAAATCGGTTCCCATGTAAAACATGTACGGATGGACCGCAAGACTTCGCTCCCACAAAGAGAGAAGACCAAATGCGAGAGATTTTACCGTTTCACTGTCCCGATATGCGGGAATCTCTGACAGCAGTCTCAGCATGATCAGCGATGCATACGGGCAGGTGTCGCTCTGTTTTCCAGGGCCGCGAAACGTGCCAAGCTCTTTTGAGACCACACAGGGAAACCCGTCTCCGGCAAAAAACCCGAGAAGATACTCGACACCCTGCCGGATATGGGTTTCGTAATCGACCCCGGTTTTTACCAGAGCAAGAAGGAGAAGGGGTGCGTCGCACAATGCCCAGCCGAAGGTGTCCTCGCCGCTTCCGCCGAAGTACCGGGGTATGTTGATCTTCGACTGATATACACCGTTTTCGTCTTTGTGCGCGAGAATGGCCTCCACGGCGGCTTTGATCTCCGGGACCTCGACACCAAACCCCAGATCCAGAAGAAACAGCAGTTTATGGATCGGCAGACCGGCATTCTTGTGACTCGTCACGAGGATCCCGTGGAAGTCGGCAATATCCCGGAGAAGAGCCTGGATCTTCGTATCCGCCAGTGCCCGGTAGTGAAGATAGGTCAAAGACGAAGGATCGTCCTGCAGAATTGTCGATTCAACGGCATACTGCAGCCATGCTTCCCCGTCACGCAAAAGAACATCGGCATATCCATCTCCACCGTTCCGTGTATTCATCAGAGAACTCCTTCATTTTACTACAGTGATACTGGTACATAAAACATCTGATGGACCAATGACCCCGATAAATACGCCAAAACATATGCTTCACCATCACCCCGGAGGAAAGCGAAATCCTCAATTTTCGTAACCAATCTCTCTGAGTGAGAGCGGCATTTTTCCCCATCCACGAGGCATTATCGCACCGTGCGGTTCGGGGTTTATATTGCGCTGGATCATAGGTTGATTACACATTCGGGGATACCCTGAAAGGAGGTCAGATATGATGAATGATATTCCTCTCACACTGCAGGAGCAGCTTACTCCGTTATTTTTGAAAAAGGACGTTTATTCTGGGAAGCTCTGCGAAAAGGGAAAGGAGATCCGAAGACTCCAGCTCGAACTGATGAAGGAGGGACAGCCAGCCGAAGAACTCCTGAGACGATCCAGAAGTCTGATCGAGGAAACGACCTATCTGACGGCGAAGCTGAGGGCTCTGGAGCGGGAGATCGACGGGGTTTTGACCCAGGAACTGCTGATCACGGGCGAGAGGGAGCGTGTGGAGGGGTGATCCCGAGCCTCGCCATATCCTCAGCCGGCGTCGAGATCAGCTGGACCCCGAACTTCTTTATCAGCATGTTCAGCACGTCCGGCGAAAGACATGCCGGCAGATTCGGTCCGATCATAATGTTCTTGATGCCCAGCGCCAGCAGAACCAGAAGCACCAGGATCGCCTTCTGCTCATACCAGGCGATATTGAACGAAAGCGAGAGGTTCTCCACTTCCGCATGCAAAGCCTTCGCCAACTCCTGAGCGATCACCACTAAGGAATACGCATCATTACACTGACCGGCATCCAAAACCCGGGGGATTCCCTCGATATCGCCCAGACCAAGACGGTTATACCGGTACTTCGCACACCCTGCCGTAAGAATCACGACATCCTTCGGCAGCGCCTTCGCAAACTCCGTGTAATATTCACGTTCTTTGTGCCGGCCGTCGCATCCCGCCATCACCACGAAGTGCCTGATCTTCCCCCGCTTCACCAGATCGAGGATCTTTGGAGCGAGAGCAAGTACCGCGTCATGACCTGCGCCGGTCACAAGATCCCCGCACTGCAGATCCTTGGGCGGATCACACTTCTTCGCACAGGCAATGATTTTGGAGAAATCCTTCGAGCCGTCCGGCTTCTCCTGGATATGGACTGCATTTGGAAAACCGACCGACCCGGTCGTAAAGATCTGATCCCGATACGGCGGTGGCGGAACCAGACAGTTCGTCGTAAACAGGATAGGACCGTTAAATAACGGGAATTCCGCCATCTGGTTCGCCCAGGAAGTTCCGTAGTTCCCGATTAAGTGATCGAACTTCTTAAAACACGGATGGGCATGGGCGACCAGCATCTCGCCGTGGGTATACACATCCACCCCAGTCCCGCGGGTCTGGCGAAGTAGCAGAAACAAGTCGTGAAGATCGTGACCCGTTACGAGAATCCCCGGATTTTTGCCGACCCGACCGCTCACCGTCGTGATCTCGGTCGTGCCGTAGCGTTTGTTCGCCGACTCGAGAAGCGCGAGTACCTTCGCCCCTATCGTGCCGCATTCCATGACGAGAGCCGCACGCTCCCCAAACGAGTGCTTCTCAAAACGCGAAGCCAGACCCTTGTAGACAAAATTAACGATTGCCGGATCGGTTTTTCCAAGCACCTCCGCATGCGAGTAGTAGGCGGAGATGCCTTTAAGACCGAACAAAAGGAGGGAAAACAGGGACCGCTCGTTGTCGTCCTCAATCGAGCGAAGCCCGATCCCCCCTTGAAGCGTGACGATGTCCTCCCGGGATTTCGGGATCCAGCTGCATGCCGGCGGCTCTCCCGGAACCGGCGGGTAAGCGTTGCGAAACGCGATCGCCGTATCCAGATATGCCTTGAACCGGGGTTCATCGAAGTTCACGTTCGTCAGGGTCGCAAAAAGCGCCTCGATCACCAGCCGATCCAGATCCGGCTTCTCCGGCGGAGCTTTGCTTCCTTTGGCTGATGGATCTTCCGGTAGGCGATCACTGAGAGAACAAAGATCACGGCATCCTGATAACTGGCCGTATCGTTGGTTTTTCCGCAAACCCCTGCGGCCGTGCAGCCGAGGTTTTTGGCGGTTTCTTCGCACTGCTTTCGCACTGCTGACAGAACATTCATATCTCCTCTCTGCCCTTTTCACGAGCTTTCGATATCTGATAGATGGCGCGCGAAGTATATATACATTCACCACACTGAAAAATGATTTGAAAATTAAACAATTGAGAATATCTATCAACCCATTTTTTAACGCGAATCATGATTTAAGGAAGATTGGCTACATCCCTACCCCCTCACGCCCCCCCAAAAAAAGAAAAATACCCATTATTCCTTGACGTTTTTTTTTTATTTACACTCTGTTTTGAATCGTTTTCACCTGATAGATATTATAACAAAATGCAGCCAGCATATTTTTCACTCGTACTCTTTGCAGCGTTGTTACCTTCACCAACCCTGCATGAAAAACATTTTTGATCACTGCATAGGGTCTCTCGCCCTTTGATCTCTTCCTACTTATTCGCAGATTTCTCAGTTTATCTCGTATGCCAATGGGATGCCCTCTCGCTCCCCTTTTCATTGTGGCACTATATCCCTTGCATTTTGCTCCCTGATATCCCCGATCCCGATAGACCACTTCCCCTTTTTCTGAGAGGTCCACCTGACTATCATGAACATTTGCCGTGGTGGTTTCAATGCGTCGAATAAGATCGTGCGTCGTATCCATGATGGTATGAAGTTTATAGCCATAGTGCATTTTGCCGTTCTTGGACATGATTTTTCCATCTTTATCCCGTCGTGTTTTTGCCTGATCTCCTCGCGGCGTGTCTTTCTTACAATGACCGGGTTCAGCATACACAAACGTTGCATCCTGAATCATACCTTGTTCAATTTTCAGACCTTTCAGGTCAAGTTGTCTCTGAAACTCCTGCCAGACCACTGTATCAACGCC
>NIZU01000005.1 GCA_003315675.1 Methanocorpusculum sp. MCE | reverse complement strand
GGTCAATTTAAATTGACGCCTGACAGGGACTAGTTTTCTCTTTTGTTGCGTTTACGAGATGTTTGAATGAGGGCTATATTGCCAACTGTCAAAGTCAGGTTATGTGTAAAATTCACCGCAGTGAAATATGCGAAAAAAAGAATTAAATCTCGATCAGACGATATTCACCGCGTCCAAGACCCATCTCTTCTGCATAGGATATCTGCAGCATCGGGCTGGTTCCCGGCCATACGCTGGTAAACTTCTCCTCGCCGGGCTGATGGTGATCCGGCAGAAGGCTCCCAAAGACCCCCTCCTCGCCGTTCACGAGATCGAAGCAGGCTTTGTCCAGCGCGACCGGATCGGTAGATGCAAGAATGCCGATGTCGGGAACGAACGGGATGTCGTTCCACGGCGTACAATCGCAGTGCGGCGTGATGTTGGTTAAGAAGTTGATGTAAAACGCCTTCCCGGTTTTATTGCCGACCGCTCCCGCCGCGTACTCGATCATCCGCTCGACGAACACGACGCCGTCATCTTTCCAGTCGAGGTCGATCGCATGTTCCGGGCAAGTGTTCATGCACATCAGACAGCCTATACAGTGGTCAAGATCGATCGAGACCGCTTTCCCGGCAATGCTGATGCAGAACTCGGGGCAGGCATTCATACAGGCTCCGCAGACGATACACTTGTCTTCCAGGATCATCGGCCGGGTCGTGTGCTGCTCGCGTTTTCCCTCGTTTGAGGCGCAGCCCATGCCGAGATTTTTCAATGCTCCCCCAAATCCCGCAGCCTCATGGCCTTTGAAGTGGGAAACGACAACCATGCTGTCTGCCGAAACAATATCGGATGCGATCCTGACCGAATCGAAGTGTTTTCCGTACACCTCCACGGGGGTGAAGCTCTGCCCGCGAAGTCCGTCGGCGATGATCACCGGACAGTCGAAAACCGGATAGCAGAATCCGTGCATTGCCGCGGTTTTTGCATGATCGACGGTGTTCCTCCGGCCGCCGAGGTAGAGGGTATTGGTATCGGTAAGAAAAGGTTTCGCGCCGACCGCCTCGATCTCTTTGACTATCGATGCGACATGGAGCGGATTTACGAACGCGTCGTTTCCCCGTTCGCCGAAGTGGACCTTGACTGCGGTCAGATCCCCCCGGTTCACCATGTTTTCAAGGCATGCCGCCATACACAGTGCCTTGATCTTGTTTGCGGTGTTCCGATCCTGTGACTGTGCCCCGGCCCGGGCGATATAGACGTCTTCCATTCATGGTACATCGACCGCTGAACAAAATATCTTTTCGTGCATGGGGCGGGCAAAAGATGCGTGTGTCCCAAAAGAGACTGCCCTGACTGCGCAAAATACATCATCTTGTTCAACCAAAAGGTAATGTACTATGTTTGAAGGTGTAATCCCTGCACTCATCACACCGTTCAATGACGACGCGTCCCAGTCGCTCGATATTGAAGGTCTGAGAAACTGCATCGAGTATGTCATACGCGGAGGCGTTCACGGACTTCTCGCATGCGGTTCGACAGGAGAATCGGCAACAATGACACACGCCGAGCACATTCGTGTCATTGAGGAATCCGTTTCTGCTGCGAGCAACCGTATTCCTGCCATCGCAGGAACCGGTTCGAACAATACGGAAGAAGCTCTTCTGATGACCCGTGCTGCAAAGATGTCCGGAGCAGACGGCGTACTTCTGATCAGCCCGTATTACAACAAGCCGAACAGATCGGGTCTGCTGAAGCACTACCGCAAGGTCGCCGACATCGGTCTTCCGGTCATCGTGTACAACATTCCCGGAAGGACCGGTCAGAACCTGCCTGCAGATCTGATCATCGAGATGGTGGAGACGATTCCAAATCTGGTCGCCGTTAAGGAAGCCAGCGGAAATCTTGACCAGATGATGGCGATCATCCAGGGCACCCAGGATCTCGACCGCGAGTATCCGTTCATCCTTACTTCAGGCGACGACTCGCTGACGCTTCCGGTCCTTTCGGTCGGCGGCCACGGCTGTATTTCGGTTACGGCAAACATCGAGCCCAAGCGCATGGTCGAGATGTATGATTTGTTCAGAAGATCCGACGTCAAGGCGGCGATGAAGAAGCATTACGAGCTGATGGATCTGTCCAAGGCGCTCTTTATGGAAGTGAACCCGGTACCGGTCAAGCGTGCCGCAGAGATCCGCGGGCTGATCAAGTCAGGCAACGTCAGACTTCCCTTGGATTCGCTTGGCGAGCAGAACACGGCGATCCTTCGCGGGGTGCTTTCCCGCTATGACTAAGGTCATCATATGCGGCGCACTCGGCAGAATGGGTACCACGATCGCGAATATGGTGATCGAGAACCCGGATCTAGAGTTCGTCGGCGGCGTGGATATCCGGGACGGGACGGTTCTTGGAAAACCGGTCGTTCCATCCGAGAAGCTTGCCGCGTTCATCGATGAGGTCAAACCCGATGTGATGATCGACTTCACCGTTGCAGCGGCGACGATGATCAATGCAAAGATCGCCGCGAAAAAAGGCGTGGCTTTAGTGATCGGCACGACCGGTTTCACGCCGGAGCAGGATGCCGAGCTGCTTGATGCGATAAAGAATGTCCCGGTCGTTAAAACGACCAACTTCAGCGTCGGCGTGAACATTTTCTGGGAACTTGTCCGCGATGCGGCATCGCGTCTGGGCGATTACGATATCGAGGTGATCGAGGCCCACCACCGGCACAAGAAGGACGCTCCAAGTGGAACGGCGAAGACGATTCTGAAAGTGATTCAGGAAGAGGTTGGAAAACGCGAGGAGATGTACGGACGCGAGGGTATGACTGAGCGGAAAAACGAGATCGGCGTGCATGTGATCCGCGGTGGCGATGTGGTCGGCGACCACACGGTCCAGTTCCATCAGAACTACGAGACGATCGAGCTGACGCACCGTGCCTACGATAGAGCGGTATTTGCGAGAGGAGCGGTCCGTGCGGCGGCATGGGTGCCCAAAGCAGCGCCCGGCTTATACACAATGAAAGAGGTCCTTTGGTTATAACCCTGGTCTTCTTTTTCTGATATCCATATCTTTCCCCATTCAAATCTTTTTTTATTCCAGGTACTTTGAATACCGGCGGGAAAAGACCCTCTCTCTCCACCAACTCGAAATGTATTTCCCCTTCGGATAAGAAATACTGTAATTATACGAGGTAATTCCAAAAATGCCAGCAGTAGTAAATAATGAAAAATGTACCGGATGTGCGACCTGTGTGGACATCTGCCCGTCAGCAGCGATCGAACTTGTCGATGACAAAGCAGTCGTCAATGCCGATGAATGTGTTGACTGTGAATCCTGTGTGGACGAGTGCCCCGAAAGCGCTATCCACATGGAATAAATCCATTTTTCTTTTCGCATTCCAAACCCGATCTTTTCGTATCCAGGCTGAAAAAAAGAGTGGAACGGATTTTTATTTTTCCTTATACAGCCCGACCACTTCGCCGATCACGATGATCGCCGGCGGCTTCATCCCGATCTGCTTTGAGACCTCGCCGATATTTTCGAGCGTGGCGCAGGTCACCCGCTGATCAGGTCTAAATCCCCGTTCGATCACCGCGATCTTCGTCTGCGGATCTCTCCCGTTTTCGATCAATAGTTCTGCGATCCTGCCGAGATTTTTCACACCCATATAGATCACGATCGTTCCGGGACTTCCGGCCAGCCACTTCCAGTCGATCAACGAGACCTCCTTTTCCGGATTCTCATGGCCCGTGACAAAGGTCACCTGGCTTGCAAAATCCCGGTGGGTGACAGGGATTCCCACACATTCAGGCACCGCGATACCGCTCGTGACCCCAGGTATCGCTTCACAGGGGATGTTGTGCTCGCGGAGAACTTCCATCTCCTCGCCGCCGCGGCCGAACAAAAAGGGATCGCCGCCCTTCAGCCGGACGATGATCCCGCCTGCCTGCGCCTTTTCGACGAGCAGTTTTTCGATATCCTCCTGCTTCATCGTGTGATGACCGCCGTATTTTCCGACATCGATCTTCTCCGCACGTTCCGGCAGAGAGGCGATGATCTCATCACCCGGAAGCTGATCATGCATGATCACATCCGCGGAATCGATCACCTCGCGGGCACGGAACGTCAGAAGCCCAAGGCCCCCCGGACCGGAACCCACGAGATACACCTTCCCGGATTTTTTGGCCGGTTCGGCCGATTCACCGAGAGCAAGTTTTGCCTCGGCGATCAGTTCGGCGGCAACGGTCCGCAGCCAGATCCCTGCAAGTCTCGCTCCCTCTAAATCGATCACTTCCGCAGTGATCCGCTCGGCACGGGTCCCGTCGAGCGAAAGCACCTCTGCGGTCAGATGCCGGTTCTCGCAGAAGATCCCCATGGGGGTAAAACATCCTCCGCCGACCTGCTCCATCACGACCCGCTCGATCGCGCAGTCCAGAGCCGACTGCGGATCGTTCAGGGGAGCAAAAGCTGCCCGAAGCTCGGGTGTGTCCCGGCTGACGACCGCGATCGTTCCCTGATTTGCCGCCGGAACGAACATATCCGGCGGGAGTCTGACCCCGTTTCGCTTGTAGTCCAGCCGCATGAGTCCCGCCTCAGCGACCATGATCCCGTCATACAGCCCGTCGTCCAGCTTTCCAAGCCGCGTGTCCAGATTTCCCCGCAGCATCTCGACCCTGACCGCAGGACAGTTGTGAAAATACCGGAGAAGCTGGGCTTTTCTGCGCAGACTCGAGGTCCCGATCACCATCAGATCCTCTACTTTGCCGTTCATCACCAGAAAATCATACGGCGGATCGCGCTTCAAAACCGCGACCGTGAGAAGGCCTTTGGGCCGTTCTGCCGGGATGTCTTTCATACTGTGGACAGCGCAGTCGATCTCGCCGCGGAGGATCGCATTGTCGAGTTCGCGCACGAACATCCCGAACCCGCCGATCTGATGAAGACCGCGGTCGGTGACTTTGTCGCCGGTCGTTTTGATCATAACATACTCAGCTTCGATACCGTTCTTTGCAAGAAGACCGATGACTTTTTTCGTTTGGGCAAGAGCAAGTTTGCTGCACCGTGTGCCGATCCGAATTTTAGACATGCTGATATACCGAAATGATTTTTTCCATCGAGGATGCGTCGTGGGCGGTCGAGAGGAAGTTCGTCTCGAACTGCGAAGGAGGGATGAAAACGCCGTCTTTGAGCGCTTTCTCGAAGAAAACGCGGAAAGCGGCGGTGTCCGACTTCTTTGCCTCGATATAGTTTCCTGGAGCCGTGCTTCTGAAGAAGTACTTGAAGAGTGAACCGAGTCTCACAAACGAGCCGGAAGCCTTTGCCGGCAGCGACTCTTCGATCGATCTGGTCTTTTCGTCGAGTCTCCCGTAGAGGCCCTCATTTTCGTGGAGGTAGACGTTTGTCGCGATCCCTGCCGCCATCGAAAGAGGATTGCCGTTGAAGGTTCCGGCATTGTAGACGCCGCCTGACGGGGAAATAAGTTCCATGATGTCCCGTCTGCCGCCGAAGACGCCGATCGGGAGACCCCCGCCGGCGATCTTGCCAAGCGTGGTGAGATCGGGTTTTATGCCGTATTTTTTCTGCGCTCCGCCGATACCTAGCCGGTATCCGGTGATGACCTCGTCGAAGATGAGCAGAACGTCATGAGCTTTCGTGATCTCGCGGACTGCAGAGAGATAGCCGTCGTCAGGGAGGACCAGGCCGACGTTTCCCATCACCGGTTCGAGGATGAATGCGGCGATCTCTTTGTCCTTTGAAAGCAGCTCTTCGAGCGCTTCCGTGTCGTTGTACGGAACCTGACGCGTCTGGGCGGCAACGGACGGGGGGACGCCGAGCGAGTCGGGCGTTCCGTGCGTGGTCGCCCCGCTTCCTGCGGCGATCAACACCGTGTCGTGGGCTCCGTGGAACCCGCCTTCGAGCTTCACGATCCCGCATTTGCCGGTAAAGCCGCGGGCAAGCCGGATCGCGGCAAGCGTGGCCTCGAGACCGGTCGAGACGAATCTGAGCATCTCGATCGAGTCATGATCGCGGCAGATCCTTTGCGCAAGATCGATCTCGAGCTTCGTCGGCGTGCCGTAGAGCCAGCCGGCATCCAGCTGAGCCTCGATCGCCTTTTGGATCACAGGATGCGCGTGACCGAGAAGCAGGGGGCCGTATCCCATGCAGCAGTCGACGAGTGATTCCCCGTGTTCTGTCTCGAGCGTTGCGCCTTTGGCGGATTTTACATAAAACGGATACGGTTTGATTGCACGCACCGGACTTGAGACTCCGCCCGGAAGGCAGGTCTTTGCTATGGTAAATAACTCTTCACTTTTCATGGCAGCATCTCCGCGGCCTCTTTTGCAAAATAGGTGATGATCAAGTCGGCCCCTGCCCGCTTGACTGCGAGAAGCGACTCCATCATGATCTTCTTTTCATCGATCCAGCCGTTCTGGCCTGCAGCTTTGATCATCGAATACTCGCCCGAGACCTGATAGGCGGCGACCGGCAGATCCGTGGACTCCCGCACATCCCGCAGAATGTCGAGATAGAATCCTGCGGGCTTCACCATCAGGATGTCGGCTCCTTCCATCTCGTCAAGATAGGATTCGCGGATCGCTTCCCTGCGGTTTGCCGGGCTCATCTGATAACTGGTCCGGTCGCCAAATGCGAAGCCCGAGTCGGCGGCTTCGCGGAACGGGCCGTAGAGGGCGGACGCGAATTTGGTCGAGTAGGACATGATCGGGGTGTTCGAAAAACCCGCCTCGTCCAGAGCTTCGCGGATCGCCAGTACCTGGCCGTCCAGCATGCATGACGGAGCAACCATGTCGGCGCCGGCCGCTGCCTGACTGACCGCGATCTTCTCCATCAAAAGGAGCGAGGCGTCGTTGTCGAGCTCTTTTCCGCATAAGATCCCGCAGTGTCCGTGCGAGGTGTATTCACAGGCGCAGGTGTCGGTGATGACGACCAAATCTGGCACGGCGGCTTTGATCCGTTTCGTCGCTTCCTGAACGATGCCGTTTTCGGCAAATGCGCCGGAAGCCTCCGTGTCCTTGCATTTTGGGATCCCTAACAGAAGAACGGCGCGAATACCTGCGGCCTTCATCTCTTCTGCGACCTCTTCGGCACAGGAGAGGGGATAGCGGAACTGGCCGGGCATGGAGGCGATCGGAACCGGCTTTACCGCTTTCTCGTCGAAAAAGAGCGGCATGATCAGTTCATCATTTACGAGTCTCGTTTCCTTGAACATCGGCTGAAGAATATTCTGCCGGAGTCTTCTCATTCTGATCTGCGGATACATGATACTTCACCTGAAATAATTGCTTTGAGGAGGATTTCTGCGGTCTGTGTGTCGGTACATTCTGCGCTCGCCCGGATGCTTTTCGCCGCATCCTCGAGCAGTTTTTTCGTAAGAGCGCTCGTCAGGTCGTCTATCACCGATTCAAGATAGGGATCGGCGTCCCTAAGGCGGGAGAGGGCCTTGTTCTTTTCACGTTGACGGATCTCCTCCGCCCACGTGTAGAGGCTCTTTGTGAGATCGCCGGAAGCCGCACGGTTGAAGGCCTTGATGAACTCCGGGAGAGCGACACGGACGAGAACGTCCGCATGCTCGCACTCGGTCTTTCGTGCGGCCAGATTCTTTTCCGAGATGCTTTTCAGATCATCGAGCGTTTTCAGCGAGACGCCGGGAACGTCCCGGCAGGCGTCGTCGATGTCCCGCGGCTGGGCGATGTCGATTAAGAGAAGATGCCGCGGTTCGGGATCGAGCGGCCAGAACCGTTCATTCATCGTTTCGGCAAGTTCGTCCGCATGGATGATCAGGTGCGGGGCTCCCGTGCAGGAGATCACGACGTCTGATAAGGCGATGCACGGATAGAGCTGATCGAGCCGCATCGCCCGGCCTTTGATCTCCTCTGCGAGAAGGACAGCCCGGTCAAAGGACCGGTTCGTGACATAGATCGCCCGGAGATTCTTTTCGCAGAGGGCGCGGGCGACCAAGGTCCCCATCTCGCCGCCGCCGACGACCAGGATGTTTTTTCCGTCGAGATCGCCCATCAGCTCCTCGGCAAGGAGAACCGCGGCCGAACCTATGGATACCGCCCCTTTGTTGATGGAGGTCTTCTGCCGAATCGACACGCCTTCCCGGATCGCGGTGTTGAGACAGACATCGGTGATGACGTCGTTGGTGTCGTGCGACTCGGCAAGTAAAAGCGAGCACCGCATCTGTCCGAGGATCTGATCCTCGCCGATGATCATCGACTTCGTTCCGGCGGCGAGTTCCAGGAGATGCATGAGGGCAGCTTCGCCTTCGAGAATATCGAACCCGAACCTCTGTTCGCCGTGGAGGAAGTCCCGGAGCTGCTTGGCACTCCCGTGTACCAGGATCTCGACCCTGTTGCAGGTCTCAAGAAGGACCACGCCGGGAAAGATTTTGGCGGCTTTTTCAAAAAAGGCGTTCTCGTCCTTAAACCTGAAATGGCCGAGTACCTCCTCGCCGTATTTACTGTGATCTGCGGTCGCCACCGCGATGTCGGTAAGAAGTGTGCGGGTCATAGATATTTTTTACAGATTTCGGTTGAGGGAACGCCGGATATGCAGGCGTTTTGTATCTCCGCATCGCCGATCACGGCCAGGAGGATCTCTGCCCTCCGTGCCTGATCGGGAACGATCGTTTTCAGCTCTTCACGGAGCGTGTTTTGCAGGAGGATCATATTGTCGAGCCACGGAAGATGCGCCTGCAGATAGGTCCTGATGAAGGCCGGGACGACCGGTGCCGCTTTTTCGGTCGTGACGGCGATCTGATACTCGGCCCCGGAAACAACGGACGGGATCCGGATGTTTCCCTCTCCGGTCGCATTGTTGTATAACTTTCCGGCTGCTTTTGCGATGGCACAGAGCCGCTTGTTCTCTTTTTCATCCGAAAGGGCGGCAATGACGATGTTGTGGCGGCCGATCAGTTTCTCGAGATCCTCGGGTTCCATATCTGAAATCGCCAGCTGCTTGATGGAGGCATTGGAAAAGGAAAAGATCTCGGGCGAAATTTCTTCGGCAACGATTGTCATCCTCGCGGCCGACGTGAAATGGCGGGCTTTCCGGACTCCAACCTCACCCGCGCCGAACACGAGGACACGGGATTCTGACAGATCGAGGAACAGCGGGATCATACTATAACGTCTGCGGGGAATCCGCTTTAATGTACTGTTTTCCACGCTCTGCAGAGAAGATCTCCGCTAAGATGCCTTTTGCCGAGACAGGCATCAGATGAGTGTAGGAGCCGAGAGTATTGTTGAAAACGACTCCGTCCTTTCCGTCGATTATGCCGGTTCCCCGCGAGAGCGTGTAGACAAACCGCGTGCCCGAATCCATAACAACCCCGCTGTAATGGAACTCGTGTCCCTTGAACGGATATGAGTTCCCGGACAGAACGGCGGTCCCTTCCACATATCGAAGGGTCTTTCCGGCAGGCATCACGGTGTCGCCGGAAAAGACTCCGCACATCGGATAGACTGCGTCCTCGCCCCTTCCCAGCCAGCCTTTTTTCAGGGTGATCGACCGGGTGAGGTACATCAGTCCGCCGCACTCCGCGTAGATCGGGACCCCCGCCTTTGCTTTTGCAAGGATCGCCTCCCGCATCGGAACATTCTTTGAAAGTTCCTCCGCGAACATTTCCGGGTAGCCTCCGCCGAAGATATACCCGTCGGCCTCCGGCAGTGTGTCATGGAGCGGGCTGAATCTCACAACATCGCAGCCCTGGCTTCTGAGAACCGCCTCAAGTTCGCCGTAGTAGAAGGTGAACGCCTCGTCAAAGGCGACCGCGATCCTTCGCGATGCCGCCGGCCGGGAGGCGAGGGACTCGGTGACCAGATTAGGCTCCGGCGTCACATCTTCCGCGATGGCTTTGACCGCTTCGAGATCCACGTGGGCGCCGACATGCCGGATGATCCCTTCGATCGTTTTTGCAAAACCCGGGTCCCGCATGCCTTCCACGAACGGAACGAGGCCGAGATGCCGCATGGATAGATCCATCTCCGGGCTTCTGGGGACTGCTCCGAGAACGGGGATCCCGCAGTAATATTCTATCGCCTCGGTCGCCTTGGTCACGTGATGCCCGCCGCCGGTGTTGTTGAGGATCACGCCTTTGATCCGGACGTCCGGGTCGAACGCCTGGAACCCCTTCACGAGAGCGGCCGCAGACCTGGTGATGCTTCGGGCATCGACCACGAGGATCGTCGTGAGGGAGAAGCGTTTTGCGATCGCCGCGGTACTGCCGACGTCGGTGAACGAGTCGCGGCCCTCGTAGAGCCCACGGACCCCTTCGACGATCCCGATGTCTGCACCTTTCGCGCCGTAGGAGAAAAGACCGGCGAGCTCCTCGTCGGTCTGGACGAAGGTGTCCAGATTGTAGGACGGTCTGCCCGTGACACCTGAAAGATATGAGGTGTCGATGTAGTCCATCGCGACCTTGTAGGTCTGGACGACCGCGTCTTTTGCAAGAAGGCCGGCAAGACCGAGCGTGATGCTGGTTTTTCCGGCGCCGGAACGGTCTCCCGAGATCAGAAGCGACTTCATCTCATGCTCCGCAGAACGGCTCCAAACTCGCTTTCAACGATATTGTGGACGCCAAGCGTCTTTGGATGGAGATCCACCTCGACCATGACATGGGCATGTCCCTGTTCTTTTAAGGGCAGGACCTGACGCGGCCCGTTCGTGACGGAAAATACTGTGATCCCGGCAAGGGCTGCGGGCGATACCGCGTGGGGGACCCCGACGAGAAGAATGAACTCAGGTTTGACCTCCGAGATCCTTTCCGCGATCCGCGGGCCGTTTCCGCCGTACTCGTCCAGCGCCCCGATGAGTTCCGGATCGATCCCGCGGGCACGCAGCTCCGCAAGGATCATCGCGGCGTCCCCTCTGACTTTCGGCAGACCGCGGGCTTCGAGGTTTGCGACAAAGGTAACGTTCGCTTCCGGCGCACATTCATACACGGCGCAGAGATGGTCGGCGAACATATACGCCGTCTCCTTCTTTGCGTTCATGATCGCCATGCCTTTTTTCCCGGAACGAAGCAGCTCTGCGAGTTTTGCGGCGGCAACATGTTTCAGATCGCCGCGGGACGGGGCGATGTAGGTTTTGCAGGCCGCCCCTCGGTCCCGTTCGGTCTGGTTCGCGGAGGCAAGGACGCCTCTCTGCCGTTCGAGCTCCTCCTCGGAGATCCAGCCGGCTTTTGCCGCCGGCTCGAGCGCCGCGATGACCCCGGCGATGTTCTCGCGAAATCCTGCGTGGATCGATACTCCGATCGCCGGGGTCGTGATGCCGGACGCTTCGATCGCGGCATCGAGATCCTCGCCGATGATCATCGAAACACAGGTCCCGACAACGGCGATGCGGCGGGGGGAAAACTCCTTTTCCGCATACCGGAGCACATCTTCGAGGATGTTCTGCCCGCCGAAGATGAACTCTTCGTCTCCAAGCGAGGTGGTCAGAACGCGGATCCCGTCCTCTTCTAAGAGTCTCGCGTGTTTGAATGAACACCCGGACGGGCCGTGGAGGATCGCGAGATCGACATTCAGGTCCCGAAGGGTATAGAGGGCGGCAACAATCGAGCTTGGACGCGGCTGAACGTACCGCATTTTTATCTCCATGTTTTTACGGCGAGGAGGACAGCCGCGTTGTGTTCTTTTGCGAGCGAAAGAGCCTGCGCCTTGGAGGCCGCGAAGTTCAGGCCGCTTGTTTTGCTCACGGAAATCGTCTGGATCGGGGATATCTCCTCGATCGTCTGACGGATCGCGTCACTCTGAAATCCATCGCAGACGGCCTTATGCTCCTCGCCGATCACGAGAACGATCTCTTTGTCCGGGACCAGCCGGCGGAGATAGGCGGCCGCATCGAGCGTGGTCGCCTTTGTCGTTCCGCTGTTTGCATTGTCGAGGAACGGCACGCCGTCTTCGAGATAATACTGCATTCTTCCTTCGATCGCGGTAAATCCCGCAAGCCGGGCAGGGTCCAGACCGAGCAGAAGACCGGCGGCCGCGGCGCATTTGAGCGGCTCGCGGTATCCGGCGAGTTCGAGAAGCGGGTTTTTGAACGATCCGCCGGCCCAGAATAGAACGTCTCCTTCGACGGATACGAGATCGTCGATGACGTGCCACCCGTCCTGCAGGGGAACGCCCCGCGGGACGAGCACGGTTTTGCATTTTGCAAGCGATTCGAGTTTTGCGGCAAGGGCGCTCTTCTTTCCGGCGGCGATCAAATAATCGTCGGCAGAGGTCAGAATGCCGAGCGTCCCGATCCCGGTGACGCCGGCGGAGACTTCGGCAACGAGCCATTCCGCATGGTGCGTCTTTGCGCCGCCTGCCGCGAGAAGAACGGATGCGGGCGTGATGCTCTTTTTCCAGAGAAAGGTCTCTTCCGGATACAGATACGTGCCGCGGCTCGTGTGGAGCACGCCTTTCGTCGTGAAAAGGGACGCGACCGCAAACGAGGTGGTGGTTTTTCCTCGTGCGCCGGTCACTTCGATGACCGTCGGCGGAAGCCCGCCTGCGAGGCGTCGGGTCATTTCATGGTGGGAGATGACCGGGGTTGTTGTATTGAGGAGGGGATATGCTGGATCGAGATGGACAGGAGAGGTGATCAGGTCGTACCGGCGCGATGCGGCTTCTTCGGGCGTGAGGCCGACGCCTCGGTAGACATCCAAGGCGTCTACGTCATCGCCGTTTCGAAGAAGGGCTTCTGCGAGGATCGTTCCGCCGTGGATCGTGTCGAGAACGAGGACTTTCATACCCCCTCCGGAATTTCCAGGGCGCTGGCCGCATTTTTCAGCATCAGTTCCGCTAAGAGCGGATCAATCCCGATCGGTTCGGCATAGACGAGAGGGATCACGCGGCCGTCTGTAAGGGTGAAGGTCCCGCGTTTTTTTCCAGGTTCAAGCCCGAGGATCTTTGGAATGTCGCGCAGGATATGGATTCCTTTTGCGAGAAACAGCGGGACGACGATCAAAATCTCCAGATCCTCGCTGCGCATCATATCGAGACCTTCGGCAATGGTCGGATTACTGTATTCGAGGAAACAGGATTTGATCAGATATCCGCCGCCGTTTTCATCCATCATCTTCGCGGTGGTCGTGATCAGCTCCTTGTTATACTGAAGCCGGCTCCCATGACCGACCAGCAGGAGACCTTTTGCACTCATATGTTTCTGGTTGGTTATGTATCCTCATAAATTAGTATGACTAATCATCCTCACTCGTAATATTAGTGAAGTCTGCGGCTGTAACTTCGTATGATAAATATCGAAAGTGTGAAATATAATTTGATTCGTACAATCTACGTATGATATCAATACCTCCAGAGTATCTTATCCTTCTCCGTTCAAAGGATAAGGAGGACCGGCGTCTCGCGGCGGAAAAGCTCGGGGCGGCGGGTCCGGCGGCGATCGAGGCTGTCCGTTCTCTTCTGACCGATCCAGAATGGCGGCTCAGATATTGTGCGGCGGAGATCATCGGATTTACGGCCGAGCCGGCCGGGATCCCGCTTTTGACGCCGCTCCTTTCCGATGAGAAGGATCATGTCCGGTATATGGCGGTCAAGTCGCTTGGACGCTGCGGAACAATGGAACTCGAGCCGGTGATTTCGCCGATGCTCAATGATGAAAATCCGTTTGTCCGGCGGATCGCTGCCTGGGTGCTGTCCGGCTGGAAGATATGAATAACGACAAAGATCTTTTCCGGCAGGGCCTGGTTTTGTTTGCGGCCCGGGATTTTTCCGGGGCGGCAGGCTACTTTACGGATGCGCTGCGGGAAAATTCGGAGAATGTGAATTATTATTATTACCGGGGGGTCTGTTATCAGGAGACCGGCGCTGCAAATGAGGCGATATCCGATTACACGAAGGCTCTTTCCCGCCGGCCGGCCGCATATCCGATCCGGTATAACCGAGCGGATCTTTTTCTGCAGTCGGGCGATCTTGAAAAAGCACGGGAGGATTTCGAGGAGATTTTACGTGCCGCCGGCAAGGAGGATCCCCACTGGTCGGCGCTTGCCTATCTCGGCCGGGGTCTGATCCGGCTCGAGGAGGGGGAGGTCGAGGGGGCGATTATCGATCTTACGACCGCGGAGGATCTTGCACGACTTGACGGGGATAAACTGCTGCTCGCAAGAATCGGCGACGAGCTGGAGAGAAGCGGGTTTTAGGGGGTGTGATTTGAGTTGATGATTCGGGGGCTGAAATCTACTGGCGGGCGCATTCTCCCGTAAAAAAAGTACATGTCATCTTCAGAATCAAAAAATAGGAGAATATCTATCAACCCATTTTTTAACGCAAATCATGATTTAAGGAAGATTGGCTACATCCCTACCCCCTCACGCCCCCCCAAAAAAAGAAAAATACCCATTATTCCTTGACGTTTTTTTTTTATTTACACTCTGTTTTGAATCGTTTTCACCTGATAGATATTATAACAAAATGCAGCCAGCATATTTTTCACTCGTACTCTTTGCAGCGTTGTTACCTTCACCAACCCTGCATGAAAAACATGAGAATATCTATCAACCCATTTTTTAACGCAAATCATGATTTAAGGAAGATTGGCTACATCCCTACCCCCTCACCCCCCCAAAAAAAGAAAAATACCCATTATTCCTTGACGTTTTTTTTTTATTTACACTCTGTTTTGAATCGTTTTCACCTGATAGATATTATAACAAAATGCAGCCAGCATATTTTTCACTCGTACTCTTTGCAGCGTTGTTACCTTCACCAACCCTGCATGAAAAACATTTTTGATCACTGCATAGGGTCTCTCGCCCTTTGATCTCTTCCTACTTATTCGCAGATTTCTCAGTTTATCTCGTATGCCAATGGGATGCCCTCTCGCTCCCCTTTTCATTGTGGCACTATATCCCTTGCATTTTGCTCCCTGATATCCCCGATCCCGATAGACCACTTCCCCTTTTTCTGAGAGGTCCACCTGACTATCATGAACATTTGCCGTGGTGGTTTCAATGCGTCGAATAAGATCGTGCGTCGTATCCATGATGGTATGAAGTTTATATCCATAGTGTATTTTGCCGTTCTTGGACATGATTTTTCCATCTTTATCCCGTCGTGTTTTTGCCTGATCTCCTCGCGGCGTGTCTTTCTTACAATGACCGGGTTCAGCATACACAAACGTTGCATCCTGAATCATACCTTGTTCAATTTTCAGACCTTTCAGGTCAAGTTGTCTCTGAAACTCCTGCCAGACCACTGTATCAACGCC
>NIZU01000004.1 GCA_003315675.1 Methanocorpusculum sp. MCE | reverse complement strand
GGCGTTGATACAGTGGTCTGGCAGGAGTTTCAGAGACAACTTGACATGAAAGGTCGGAAAATTGAACAAGGTATGATTCAGGATGCAACGTTTGTGTATGCTGAACCCGGTCATTGTAAGAAAGACACGCCGCGAGGAGATCAGGCAAAAACACGACGGGATAAAGATGGAAAAATCATGTCCAAGAACGGCAAAATGCACTATGGCTATAAACTTCATACCATCATGGATACGACGCACGATCTTATTCGACGCATTGAAACCACCACGGCAAATGTTCATGATAGTCAGGTGGACCTCTCAGAAAAAGGGGAAGTGGTCTATCGGGATCGGGGATATCAGGGAGCAAAATGCAAGGGATATAGTGCCACAATGAAAAGGGGAGCGAGAGGGCATCCCATTGGCATACGAGATAAACTGAGAAATCTGCGAATAAGTAGGAAGAGATCAAAGGGCGAGAGACCCTATGCAGTGATCAAAAATGTTTTTCATGCAGGGTTGGTGAAGGTAACAACGCTGCAAAGAGTACGAGTGAAAAATATGCTGGCTGCATTTTGTTATAATATCTATCAGGTGAAAACGATTCAAAACAGAGTGTAAATTAAAAAAAAAACGTCAAGGAATAATGGGTATTCTTCTTTTTTTGGGGGGGGTGAGGGGGTATGGATGTAGCCAATCTTCCTTAAATCATGATTCGCGTTAAAAAAATGGGTTGATAGATATTCTCATGTTTTTCATGCAGGGTTGGTGAAGGTAACAACGCTGCAAAGAGTACGAGTGAAAAATATGCTGGCTGCATTTTGTTATAATATCTATCAGGTGAAAACGATTCAAAACAGAGTGTAAATTAAAAAAAAAACGTCAAGGAATAATGGGTATTCTTCTTTTTTTGGGGGGGGTGAGGGGGTATGGATGTAGCCAATCTTCCTTAAATCATGATTCGCGTTAAAAAAATGGGTTGATAGATATTCTCAGTATAATAATAAGAGACTACACGTGTGAAAAAAAAGTGATTGATGAGATAGTTTTCTTCCCGTAATTACGTAAGGACGGACGGAGTTTTACCCCCCATACAGATTTTTTATCGCACGTCTGCGGTATATATATAGAATGAGTTCACTCTGCAGAAAATACGGCAGGATCAAGCGTATTTTCCAAATGACGAGGATTGTGCCCTGCTCAAAACGGATCAAAACCTGCTTGAAAAAGACCGGTTTCCAATCGAGACTGCGGTTTTCGAATGGAACTTGGTCATTTTTTGAAAACACGGATGAAACACAGACACACGCCGGATCACTGCAGCGTCTCCTCGCCTGCATAAAATCCCTTTACCAACGAATTTTGCGTAAACTTGGCTGTTTCCAACGTATAACAGAGCTTATCCGCCAGACACAAAACCCAGCCCTCCCGGAATTTTGGAGGGGTCGGCGTCAACGGAAACATATGGCGGAGAATCATATCCTGCTCAACCGGGGTCAAAGCAAAATCATCCATCGCATTCTGCAAAGCACACTTCGGATGCGTGAACCCATGCAGGCGATGCACGGGATCCGGAACATGCCAGTCGTAAAAAAAATAATCGTGAAGCAGGGCACCCCGGATAAGAGATTCGCGATCCACCGATAACCCCATCTTATCTGCTAGCACACAGCTGACTTTGGCCACAGCAACACAGTGATCATAAACATTAGTGTCTCCATGCTGCATAAACTGTTTTGTTTCAAGCAGGCGGGACGCCTCGCATGAGGTCAGGATCTTCTGCAGAAGTGCTTCGTCTTTCGGGAGAGGAGGATTCATCATTGATATGTATTCAGAAAAGCAGAGTGATATTGCAAAACTGCTCCCCGATTTTCGCGTCTCTAGTATTAGCAACCTGAGGAGAAAAACTAGGTCCACACGGGGGACCCGATCTTCGAATGGAAACCAGACCCAAAATCATCACCCCCACCTTCGCAGAACCTATAAACCAAAAGAACAACTAAAAAACATATCACCATTACGTCATGAAAAAGATCATAATCCCCATACTCCTCGCCGTAATCCTCATACTCATCGCCTTCATCGGATACAGCGTGTATTACATCCAGGAAAATCCCCGCATAGCGCCGGACAACACCTACACCGGAAACCTCACCGCAAACTACACCATCCCCTTCAAAGACGGCACGGTGAACCTCTCCGTCTCCGTTCCCGCATCCGTCTATTACGGAGCGGCGGGCACCCAATCAAAAACCATCCCCTATATCAAAATATCCACGCTTTCCTACTACGCAGACATCATAAACGACCCCCTGCAGGAGGAAATGTACGCCCGGATCCTCAGCCAGACCGAAGAAGTCAGACTGTCACAGGACCTCACCGATGACGAATACCTCGAACTTCTCGCGACCTTCGTCCAGAGCATACATTACAAAACGGAAGGGGACTACCGCTACCCGGTTGAAACCGTCATCGACAAATTCGGCGACTGCGACGACAAAAGCATGCTTCTTACCGGCCTCTTGACGCGTGCCGGCTTTGATGCCGTACTCCTCGTCTTCGAAGAAGAAAAACATGCAGCGGTCGGGATCAAAACCAACGACGCGACCGCCTACCCGGACACCGGGGGCTACTCGGTCATCGAAACCACCGACTACAGTTACGTAACCGACAAATCATTCACCTTCGAAGACGGATCGTCGCTTGAAAGCACGCCGGTCATGGTCAGTGTCGGGACAGGAAGCAAACCCTACACCGCCGGCTATCAGGTCGAGGCGATCATCGCCTGCCGGGACAAAGCCGAGGAACAGATCAGCCTCCTGTCCTCAGAAACCGAATCGAACACCGGGAAAATCGAATCGATGGAAGAGACCGTGATCGGATACGAGACAAAACTGAACGCGATCGCAGCTTTGATGGATGAAAAGATCTCCGCCTACAATGCATACGTCGATTCGGCAAATACTCTTACGGCAGATCAGAAAAAGCTGAACATGGAGTACGCTTCATACAAAATAACCTATGAAGAGTATATGCAGAAGTGGGATCTCCTGACAGCGGAACAGACAAAACTTCTGGAGGCTGCCGCGTTGGTGATGGATGAGTACACGGCGTATCGTGCAGAATACGATGCCCTGTTCGAGGAGTATTAAGCCTACTTCTCAGAATATTCCCTCACCTACAAAACATACAGCAGCACGGTCGGCGAACAGAACCGGTATGTAGCCATCTACAATCTCATAATTACGGAACCTTACAACCGGGAGTATGTATATGAGATGGTGCTTCGCGCCTCATAAAAAAAGGTTAGAAAAATGAGATTATTTGTGTTCCGGGGTCTGACAGCCGCATCCGCATCCGCCAGGGCAGGCAGCCTTTGCAGCCTTCTCGGCACGGTTCTCCACCCAGAGCTCGTCGGCGACCGGCGCCCATTTCTCTGCTGCCGGAACAGTCTTTTTCATCAGATCGTGCACGTCTTCCGGGTTGACCATATCCGTGGATTTTGCTTTGGAAGCATCCACCATCGCGGCAAGTCTCCCCGGATTATCCAGCAGAGGACAGGGACGGAGATGGTTCGGATTGAACGGCTGGTTCGCCCGATACTGCATAAAGAGCGGTGACTTGTACGCCTCGAGGAGGGTGTGGGTCCGGATGTTCGAATCCGAGCAGTGGATGAAGGCACACGGCTCGATATCGCCGTTTGCGTTGATATGGAGATAGAATCTGCCGCCGGCGACACACCCGTCCACATACTCGCCGTCGTTCCAGAAGTCCATAGCAAAGATCGGACGGGTGGCTCTGATGTGTCTGACCTGACGGTACATATGTTCTCTCTGTTTGGGTGTTGCAAGAAGCTCTGGAACGGCGTCCACACCGATCGGCATGTAGGTAAAGAACCAGGCAAACTTTGCTCCCCGGGCGATCATATCGTCGATGTAGGCGTCACTGCCGATAACATCGGTGTTTGCGCTCGTGTAGCAGCAGGAGATGCCGAACGGGAGTTTCTTCTCTTTCAGGATTGCCATTGCCTTGATGACTTTCTGATAAACGCCGGCTCCGCGCCTGGAATCGGTCGCCGCCTCGTCGCCTTCGATACTGATCGCCGGAATAAAGTTTCCGACTCTTAGCATCTCGTCCGCGAATGCCTCGTCGATTAAGGTGCCGTTTGTAAAGGAGAGGAAAATACAGTCACTGTGCTTTTCGCACATCTTGATGATGTCTTTCTTCCGAACCAGAGGTTCGCCGCCGGAGTAGAGATAGAAGTAGGTACCGAGAGCTTTTCCCTGCTCAATGATTGAGTCCCACTCTTCAAGGGACAGATTCATCCGGTTGCCGTACTCGGCCGCCCAGCAGCCGATACATCTCAGATTGCAGGCGCTAGTTGGGTCCATCAGAATGGCCCAGGGGATGTTGCAGCCCTCCTCGTCTCTCAGCTTGATCTTCTTGTCTCTGCCGAGAACAACGGCATTGACGATGAAGTTCTCGAAGATCTTTTTGCGGACGGAAGGATCGGTGTCGGTGTAGAGATCGGTGATGAACTTGTACCAAACCCCGTCTTTATCGGAAAGCACGCGTTTAACGGTCGGAAGAGGGCCCTCCAGCGTGTTGTTTTTATCCAGAAGCTCGACCCACTTAAGGAGCTTGGGGATATTTTTTTCAGGGTCGGAGTCCAGGTAGCTTAGAACATGCCTGATACCGATCGCCTGCAGTTTTTCTTTAAACGTGCTATGTGTCATTATTGGTCAACTCCCAAATGGGTAGTGAATAACTATAATTATCATTCCTTCTCTTTGATATACTTGTTGTCACGGATTGAAGGTAATAAACGGTTAATCACCGTGTTTTTTGCTTCTGCTCCGCATCTTATAGAAGATTACGATGATGACCAACACAGCGGCAATGTAGGCGATCACCGGGAGAAATTCCGAGGTGAAGGTCTGACTCATCATGACAAGCGACAAGCCGATCACGATCGCGGAAAGGATCAAACCGATCACCAGTTTGTCGACGGCATCTTCGATCGTGTCGCTGAGATGGGTAACCTCTTTTGCGGAGATGTCGACTTTGAGTTTGCCTTCCGAAGCCATCTCGAGAACCGAGCCTAGCTGTTTGGGGACCCGGGCAAGATCTTCGAATCGCATTTTGGCGTCCAGCATCTTTTTCTGCAGGTTTGCCGGATCCTTCATCTCGTCGGCGACGATCTGTTTTAAGAACGGTTCCACCTCTTTGGTGAACTCGAGATCCGGATCGAGGGTGAAGGCAACGTTGGAAACGAGCATCAGGGCCTTTAAGAGCTGCATGATTTTCGGCGGGACACGGATGTTGTTTTTCTGGAAAAGGTCCTGGATGGAACCGAGAAGCCCGGAGAAGTTCACCTGGGCACCCATCTCTTTGTAATCCTGCAGAGCAAGATACAGTTCACCCCGGAATTCATCGATCCCGGTCTGGGGGATCTGGACACCCAGATTCTTAATATACCGAATCGTCATGTCGGTATCCGCCGAGAGAAGAGCGAGGATAAGCGAGATGAATTTGTTTCTCATATCCTTCATCACAACTCCGCAGACGCCGAAGTCGAGGAAGACAAGATCGCCCGACGGCGAGATCCTAAGGTTTCCGGCGTGCGGGTCGCCGTGATAGAAACCGTTCTGGAAGATCTGGACCATGAATGCTTTCAGCCCCCTACTCGACAGCTCTTTTGGATCCATGCCCATCGCAAGGATCGCATCGTCGTCGTCGCTTCTGCATCCGGCGACGAACTCCATCGCGTCCGGCGACGAACTCCATCGCGTCCGGCGACGAACTCCATCGCGAGCAGCTCTTTTCCTGAGTAGTCCCAGTAGATCTTCGGGACTTTGATGCCGGGGATCCCGGAGAGTCTCATGTTTCGGGCAAGACGTTCGGCATTCATTCCGTCGCGGGTGAAGTCGAGTTCCTTTCTGATCTGCGTAGTGAAGTCGTCGACAAGAGAGACCGGATTATACATACGGAGTTCCGGACGTTTGTCTTCGAACAGCTGGGCGATGGATCGAAGCAGAACGACATCCTGTTCGATCCGTGCAGTGATCTTTGGCCGCAGGATCTTGAGCGCAAGAACCGTTCCATCCTGCATAACGGCACGGTAGACCTGCGAAATAGAGGCGGCGGCAAGCTGTTTCTGGTCGACTGAGGTAAAAACGTCACGCCAGTCGGGGATGTATTCATCCAGTGTCGGGATGACTTCGTCGAACGGGACCACGCCCACTCTGTCCTGCAGTTTACACAGCTCCTCGATCATCTCGGCAGGGAAAAGTTCCGTTCGCGTACTCATCAGCTGACCGAATTTTACAAACGTGGGACCGAGCTCTTCGAGAGCCATACGGATTCTGGCATACGTCGAGTATCCGCTGTACTCCTCGACAGCCGTTTTTTTCGTATTGATAAAACCGGGAAACAGTTCGTTGATGAAGTACCCAAACCCGTATTTGACTAGCACATCAGCGATCTGACCATATCTTCGAAGACTTACACTCGCCATAGTGTAGTTGTTAATTGGCTTTTACAGATGTTAATATTACGGCTGAATTACCCAATAGAAAGCACTTATAACCCTGAGGCTCGAATTATTGTATTACCTTAGTTACTAAGGAAGGATTGATTGAAAATGGACAAATACCGTTGTATGGTCTGTGGCTATGTCTACGACCCGGAGAAAGGCGCAGGGATCATGTACCCGCCAGGAACATCTTTTGAATCACTTCCAGACACCTGGAAATGCCCAGTCTGCGGCGCCAGCAAGTCACAGTTCAAAAAGGTGTAATCCTTTATGGCAGCCCGCGAGATTGTTGAAAATATCTATGCAGTCGGTACGATCAACTGGGACCTTAGGTGTTTCGATTCGATCATGCCGACGCCAAGAGGCAGCAGTAATAATGCATACCTCGTAAAAGGCAGCGAAAAAGCCGCCCTCGTCGATACCGGTGAACCTCACGAAGAAGCAGAGTTCATCACCAATCTTATGCGGGTGGACCAGCATTCGCTGGATTATATCGTCTGTCTGCATGCAGAACAGGATCATTCCGGATTATTGCCGCTGCTTCTGGAAGTCTATCCGATGACCAAAGTCGTCACGAACGAGGTCTGCAAAGGACTTCTTATGGCAATGCACCATCTCGAAGAACTCGAAGAGCGGTTCATCGTGATAGGAGACAAAGAGACACTATCTCTTGGCGACAAGACACTGAAGTTCTATCTTGCCCCCTGGGTCCACTGGCCCGATACGATGTTTGCGGAGGTTGTCGAAGACAAAGTTCTGTTCACAACGGACTTCCTCAGTACTCACTATGCCTCCCCCACATTATTCCAGAACGATGACTCTTCTGAGTATCTGGAAGGAGTGAAACGCTATTATGCCGCGATCATGATGCCGTTTAGAGCGGCGGTTCGTGAACAGCTGGCACGGGTCGAAGAGATCGCGCCGAAAATCGTGGCACCGAGTCACGGTCCGGTCCTGAAGCTTCCCGCGAAGATCATGGATCTCTATCATGACTGGGCATCCGAAACGCCGAAAAATTCCGTCGTTGTCGCCTATGTCACCATGCACGGCAGCACAAAACTGATGGTGAACATTTTAGTTGACGATCTTGTACGGCGCGGGATCCCCGTTCACCAGTACAATCTTCTGGAGACGGATTCCGGCGTTCTCGGCAGTGCGATCGTTGATGCAGCGACCATTATTCTTGCAACACCGACCGTTCTTTTCGGCCCTCACCCGATCGCCGTAAACGCTGCGTATCTGGTCAGAGCACTTCGGCCGAAAGTGAAGTATCTGGGCGTGATTGGGTCATACGGCTGGGGAACCAATGCCGTGAACTATCTCGCCGAGATGCTGTCGCCTCTTGGAGCCGAGATGCTTGAACCGGTTTATATCAATGGTCTTCCCGATGAACCGGCAATCGCGGATCTGCACAAACTGGCGGATTCGATCGAAGAGCGTCATAAAACGCTCTGAATCTCTTTTTTTATTCCCCGATACGTACGTTTTTATTTCTGGTTGACATAAGATTTCAGTATGACAAAGGCAAAAGAGATCTACAAATGTGCCATCTGCGGGAACACTGTCAGAGTTATCGGAAAAGGCAAAGGCGAACTCGTCTGCTGCGGTCAGCCGATGGATCTGCTTGCGGAAAACAGCACCGACGCTTCACTCGAAAAGCATGTTCCGGTCATCGAAGAGGTCGGCGGAGGCTACAAAGTAGCGGTCGGTTCGGCTGCCCACCCGATGCTCGATGAACACTACATCACCTGGGTAGCTCTCAGAACCGATGACGGAATCGTTCAAGAGAAGTTCCTTGTTCCGGGAGAGAAACCCGAGATGGTCGTAAAGACCACGGCAAAGGCAGAGAAAGCCGGGGAATACTGTAACCAGCACGGGCTCTGGGTCAAAAACGTATAACCGGTCTTTCCATTCATTTTTTTCCTGACGGCTCTTTTCAGGCAACTACTATTATTATCAAACACCTAATTGTACTACAGATGGGGTATCTCAGGGAACTTCCGGCGATTGGTCGTGATATTGGGTCAGTCCTTTTACTCATAGGTGCCGCCACCCTTGTTCCGATCATTGTCGGGTGTCTCTATCAGGAGTGGTATGCTCTGCCGTGGATGGCAAGTTCCACGGTCGCGATGCTCGGGCTTGGCGGACTGTTGCATCTTCTGCCGAAAAATACGAAACCTCCAAGGGCCAGCCTTTCGATCTCGGCAACCGCCGTTATCTGGGCTTTGGTCGGGTTTCTCGGCTGTTTTACCTTTATTTTTGCAGGTATGCCGCTTATCGATGCAGCGTTCGAGTCGATGTCGGCCTGGACGGGAACTGGGTTTTCTATTGCCGTAAACATCGAGGACTGGCCGAAAACGATTCTTTTGTGGCGTTCTCTTATGCAGTGGATCGGGGGTCTTGGTATCGTTGCATTCACGCTTACGGTTGCAAGCCGCTCGGGGCTTGTCACCCAGAATCTCTACCGGTCCGAAGGCGGGTCGGAGTCGTTCATGCCGAGCGTGATCGCGACGGCTTTTCAGATGTGGAAGATCTACCTCACTCTGACGCTGATCGCGATTTTGGCTATCCTTTTAACGGGCCTTAGTCTCTGGGACGCTGTCAACGTTGCGTTTTGCGCGATCGCGACCGGAGGTATGACCATATATGCTGCAGGAATTACGCATTTCGACAATCTGGCTCTGGAAATGGTTTTGATTCCTATCATGCTCGCCGGAGCGCTTCCCTTTCGGCTGTATTATGTGGTATACATCAGCAGGTCATTTCGGGAGATCCTGCACGACCGGATCCTGCATCTGATGGTTGGGGTGTATCTGTTTGTTTCCGCTGTTTTGATCGTCGAACTTTTCACTGCCGGAATGCCCCTCATGGACACTCTGCGGGAGAGTCTCTTTATGGCCGGATCGGCTGTGAGTTCCACCGGATTCCAGAACACGACCTTTGCCGGCTGGGGTCTCGCACCGATTCTGTTCCTTTCGATCTTTCTTATGATAGAAGGAGCCCAGGGAAGTACGTCGGGAGGTATCAAACTGAATCGTGTTCAGGTTATGCTGGAAGCCCTTGGCTGGTGGTTTAGAAAAACCCTGCAGAGTCCCCGAGCCGTGGTCCCGATGCGCCACGACGGTAAACCGATCTACGGAAAAGAGGGGGAAACGCTGATCGCAAAATCACTGCTGATGATACTGCTGTTTGTTCTGCTTTTGCTTGGAACGCTGATCGTGTTCCTGCACGACCCGTACTTTTCGCAGAATCTCCCCGGGACAATCTATGATCTCTGCAGCTGCATCGGAAACAACGGCAGCTCGACCGGCGTTGTTGGCCCGATGATGCCGGATTATGCAAAAGTCGTCATGTTCTTTATGATGTGGATCGCGAGACTGGAGATTATCCCGGTGCTTATTCTGATATGGGGTATCCTGCGGGGATTCGATACGCAAAAGAAATCGGATAGAAGAGAGTAGAAGAATCCTTGCGTGTCGTACGGCTTTCCCAGACAACATGGATTTAACTCAAATTATATGTATCCTGCAGATCAATATATACGGGAATGAGACAGATCGCCCTCTATGGAAAGGGAGGTATTGGAAAATCCACTACATCGGCAAATCTTTCGGCGGCATTTTCGGAGATGGACCTGGATGTCATGCAGATCGGCTGTGACCCGAAACATGACAGCACACGAATGCTCATGCACGGACGCTGGATCCCGACAGTTCTTGAGCAGATGTATGATCATAAAGAGATCAAAAGCGAGGACATCATCTATCAGGGATTCGGGGACATCCGCTGTGTCGAGGCTGGAGGACCGGAGCCTGGGATCGGATGTGCCGGGAGAGGGATCATCGCAACATTCCAGCTTCTGGAAAAGATGAATGCTCTTTACGGGGACGTTGTCGTATACGATGTTCTCGGCGACGTTGTCTGCGGAGGGTTTGCGATGCCGATGCGGGACGGCTATGCGCAGGAGGTCTATCTTGTGACAAGCGGAGAACTGATGAGTCTCTATGCGGCGAACAATATCTGCAAAGCGATCGCCAGAATATCGGAAAGAAGCACGGCAAAATGCCGGCTTGGAGGAGTGATCTGCAATGCGAAGAATATGGATAACGAAAAGGAACTCGTCGAGGAGTTTGCAAAACGGATCGGATCAAGACTTGTCTGCTATATTCCGAGAAGCAAATCGGTAAGAGCAGCTGAGGTGAACTGTATGACGGTCCTCGAACATGATCCAGCATCGGCACAGGCGGCAGTCTACCGCGACTGTGCCAAAACCATTCTGGAAAACACCGATCTTCGGATCCCGACACCGCTTGCATTAGAGGAACTGGAAGAGCTTGCAAGAAACTATCTATGAGTCACGGATGGCCGGGTGCACCCTCACGGGCGCCCTTTCCGTCGCCTGTTTTATTCCCGGGGCAGTAACGGTAGTTCATGCTCCCAAAGGCTGCGCCCATCAGACATTTTCCATGCTCCATGCGATGATGAACGAAGCGGAGAAGAAAGTCATTCCGGAGATCCTTGTGTCGGGGCTTTCTGATAAGGATGTCATCTTCGGCGGAGAGGATTGTCTCAGACTGGCTCTCGACCGTGCAGCTGCAAAAGATCCGGAACTGATCATCGTTGTAACCTCATGTGTCCCGGAGACGATCGGGGACGATTGTCTGGCCGTCTGCCGGGAACACGCCTTTGCGGATCGAACCATCTATATCCCGACCTCGGGATTTCTCGGCGGAAGTGCAAAGGACGGCGAGAACGCTGCACTGATCGGGCTTTCGGCGCTGGCAAAACCGGCAGAGCCGGTCCCCGGGACTGTTGGAATCATCGGTGAAAAAAATATGGAGTCCGAGGTCGAGGAGAATTTCGCCGAGGTATCCCGGCTGCTCAATCTGCTGGGCCTGACCGTTTCGGTCAGATTCTGCAGAAATGCCGATGTTGCAGAACTTCGCAAACTTGGAACTGCTTCCTGTTTTATTTTACGAGACGGACGCTGCGCTGACGCAGGACGCGAACTTGGAAAGAGCTTTAACCGGCCGGTGATTCCCGAGTCTCCGCGGGGACTTTCCGGATCTATCAAATTCCTGCATGAGACGGGAAAGGCCGCCGGAGTTTCTTCAGAAAAAATCGAAGAGGCGATCATACAAGAGACCGAACACCAGAAAAAGATGCTGGAAAAATTTGCGGATCTTGCCGGCCGCGAGGTCTGCCTTGGGGTCGAACCGTTCGAAGGGACCCTAGCCGTGGCCAAAGAAGCGCTCAAAAGACTGGAGATGACCGAGTCGCCGGCAGGGATTACGGTCAGGCTTCCGTTCTATCTGCCGGTCGGCGTGTCCGGGACCGTAAAGATGCTCCATCTCTGGAGGAGGGCGATCCTGCATGGATGAAGGGCTGTGCACAAACCCGGTCTGGCCGTGTGCCATGACCGGGGCCTGTTCGGTACTTGCCGGCTTTTCCGGGCTGAACGTGCTGATCCACGGCTCTTCCGGCTGCTATTATTATCCACGGTCACTGCTGAAGCTCCCTTTGTTCAGCACGTATCTTCTGGAGTCGGAGATCGTGTTCGGGACGGTCGACCGCCTGAGAGAGGTCGTGAACACGCTTTCGACGTCGAAGCGGCCGATCGCCGTTTTGAATACCTGCATCCCGGCGCTCACCGGCGAAGATCTTTCGGGGGCATTTTCCGGAGAGGAGACGCTCTTTGTCGATGCACCTGGATTCATCGGAAGCGTCGAGGAAGGAGCAAAGATCGCCTTCGAACGGCTGGGAATCGAAACGGATGCATCAAGGGACGGCGTGAACATCGATGGTGTTTCCCTTCTTGATCTCTTCTGGCGGGGGAACCTGCACGAAGCAAAACGGATTCTGACAGAGATGGGAATCCCAACCGCTCTGTGCCTCGCAAAGGACAGCTATGAAAATCTGCGAAAGGGGGCTGCTTTGCATACCATATCGGTTAACCCGTCATACCCGTCTGAGGTCGGGACGATGCTCGGATCGTTTTTGTTCCCCGATCTGAAAGAAACCTGTGCAAAACTTGCGGATACATTTCCCAACGCCGATATCGACCCAATCCTCGAAGAGTGGAAACGGGCCGACGAACAGCTGTTCTACTCAAGCGACAAGTATCTGCGAAAATACGAACCACCGGTTGTCGCCGTCTGTGCCCAGGAAAGTTATGCCCTCTTTGCAAAATCGATGATGGAGCGGTATTTCGGCTCGGATGTTCCGGTGACCCTTGCACGAAACCGGGATGCGGTAACCATACCCTCTGAAACCGATCTCATGAAGATCACCCGGCATATTGCCGGTTGCAGCCCGGATCTCATCCTTGCATCAACGTTCGAAGCCAATGCCTATCCTAAAGCTGCATTCCTCGGGATAACGCCGCCGGACCGAAGCCGTGTCTCCATAGCAGCCCGGCCGATTGCAGGAATCGAGGGCGGGATCATGTTTATGGAAAACGTGCTCAATACCCTGATAGATGCAGCTTCGTTAAAACAGAAAAAGTGATTGAATTTCGTATTTTCTTATAATAAGGGTCAGTCGATCTTGATTGTGGTCAGTTTGACCGACTCGACGCCTTTCAGCGACATCAGACGTTCCGCGAGCTGTTTGAGCTCTTCGCCCTGACCACGGACTAAAATGACTTCGAGACACCGTTCATCGCTGACATGCGAGTGGATCGTCGACTGAACGACCTTCCGGTTTCCATGCTGGATTTCCGTGATCGCTTCCATAAGCCCACGGTGATCGTGATCATAGACCATCGTTATGACGCCCTGACGCTCGCCCGAGACATCGTTCATCCATTCATAGTAGGTGATATAGGAACGGATCGCATCGCGGATGCCTTCGGATCTCGAAGAGTATCCGCGTTTCCCAATAATATCATCAAATTTATTCAGAAGATTTTCAGGAAGCGATATCCCAATACGTGAAAGATCTGACTCTCCAACCATGATGAAGTATTTGTTCGTTTCTCTATATTAGAGTTCTTACAGAATCAGAATAAATCGGAAGGTTGTACGTACTTTGAATGCGAATAAGAGAGATTAAAAAAAGAATTGAGAATTTCTAACAACCTTTTTTTTGACAGAAAGTACTTTCTTTTCGTACGTTGAGTAGTATGTATGGGGACTTTCAGCAGCTTTGGTCTCAACCAGGCA
>NIZU01000003.1 GCA_003315675.1 Methanocorpusculum sp. MCE | reverse complement strand
GATATGGTTTTCTGTCATTTCAATCCACCGGATATGCGGTTGGTGGTGATGTGAATCATAAATCTGATATTGTCCTCATGCATAATAATACGATTTTTTCAACGCTTTTCCCCTTAACTTTCGGGATCAGTTACTCGCTGAACCGTTTGTCTGATCTTGCCGACCCTACATTTCTGGAACTTTGGTCGAGCCATCCTGCTTTTGCCGAGCAAAATGCATCGAACGCCGGTACATAGGGTTTGATATCCAGAAGCGGCGTTCCGTCAAGAATATCCACATTTTCTATCGTTACGATGTTCTCGTGGATATCGATCAGTTTGACGATCGAAAGACCGATCGCGTTCGGCCGTTTTGGTGCTCTGGTGGCAAAGACTCCGTGCTGGACCGTGTCCAAAAACGGGGTGACCTGCAGTGAATATCCGCATGAACGGTGAAATGCATAAATGAGGATAATGTGAGAGAACTCCTGAAGGTCTTTGAGACCTAGAGATAACTCCGGGCGTACAACAATGGTGCCGCGCACGCCCTCCGCTCCTGTCGGCTGGATCGGCATGCCGGCGGTTTCTATATGGGGTGAGCGAACGATGCCGATCGGCGTATATGTGAATGACTCCGTTGTCTCTGCAGGTGATTTCATACCCGCTTTCTCATTATCTCCGTGGGTAACTGTTTGGTTTGGTTTCTGTGTCATCGTTATTTTCCCATACGGGTTTGGACTATTTACGGATTCGTGAAGGTCAGGAGCTTAACGCCGGTTACCTGCTGGAACGTTGCGCCCTGTCCCACAGCATGCAGAACGGCGGCTTCATCACGAACACGCGACCCTGCGATGATGTTTGCTCCGTGGTCGAACAATACCGGTGAAAGAGGGGTGCTTGGTCCAAGGATCATAACGAGTGCGTTTGGGTCGCAAAGGTCCAGCAGATCATCCATCGTATGATTTATCAGGGAACTCGCGGTAAGTGCTACGATATCAGCCTGCGGGATCAACTCAACGGCAGACTGCGCCGGGTAGTCATCTTCGGTTGGATGAAGTTCAATGACCCAGATGTTTTTCACACTTTTCCGGAGTTTGGGAATGAAGGGGAAATGTCCAACAAGCGCGACATTTTTTTCGGCACCCTTTTCCATTAATACTTGAGATGCATTCATCTCAACAGCGTTTTGTTCGTCCATGTTCAGAAGCGAGTTGATGGCGGCTATACCAATACTTGCTTCCAATGAATAATCCGATTTTGCATACTCGGCAAGTTCCTGCGCACTTTTCAGGTGCAGAGACCCGGCATCACGCACAACGGTTTTGTGATCGTGGCACGTATCTCCGATTATTGTTGTGGCAAGACCGCAGTGATCACTGCATACGGCAGTCCAGTGGGCACCAACTACTATGGATCGAACGGGAACTGGTTTTTCCGGGAGAGTTGCGAGAAGTTCATCAATGATATTGGTTTTACTCATGGGATTTTTCACCACCTGATACAGATCCGATTCGCCGAACTCGCCAATCGTATTGGACAGTTTGTGGAATCTTCTGCAGAGGATAGTATGTGTATGATGGGATAGTTTAAATTACTTGTGCGCATATGAGTAAAATAATACTGAGGTTATATCGAGTATGATAGTATGTATTACTGCACAAGGTGCAACAATTGATGCCAAAGTCGAGGAACGGTTTGGCAGAGCTCCGTATTTCATTATCGCGGATAGTGAAACCAGGTCATTTGAATCGATCGCAAATCCGTATATAGATGGTTCCGGCGGTGTGGGTCGAAAGGCGGCCCAGCTGATAATCGATCATGGGGCAGGCGTTCTTATCTGCGGTCTTTTGGGCGGAAATGCAAAATCTGTTCTTGACACCGCAGGTATTGCCCAGTATGTTTACCACGGCGGTGGAACGGTACGTGCCGCCTTGGATGCGTTCAGGAATAACGCCCTTGATCAGGTGAGTTAACTCCTTGTTATGAGAGGAGTCAATATGTGTTTCACTTAATATCGGAGAATCAGATTATGAAATTAGCAATTGCCAGTGGAAAAGGTGGTACAGGTAAAAGTATGGTGGCAGCAAACTTAGCATTCACCCTTGCGATGGAAAGTCAGGTAAGTCTTGTTGACTGTGATGTGGAGGAGCCAAATCTTCATTTATTTTTTCCTTCAGATCCCGCGACGCGTGACGTAACGCTGCCGATACCCGTGATTGATGAGTCCATCTGTACCTATTGCGGAACGTGCGGAGAGTTCTGCCGGTATGGGGCCATTTCCGTACTGCCGAAGAAACTTCTTTTCTTTGCCGATCTTTGTCACTCCTGCGGAGGGTGTGTCTTGGTTTGTCCGGAAAAAGCAATCCATGAAGAGCCGAAAAAAATCGGAACTCTTTCTGTTTCAACACCGCTTCCGGGTCTGAAGCTTGTTACCGGGGTACTGGATACTGGGAGCCCTCTTTCAGTCCCTATCATTCATGAGGTGAAAAAAGAGACATCGGATGATCCCATTGTGATCTTGGATACAGCTCCGGGAACATCATGTCCGGTTGTTGAGGCGCTGGAGGGGTGCGATGCCTGTATTCTCGTAACGGAGTCTACGCCTTTCGGTCTGCATGATTTACGCCTCGCCGTTGATGTTACGGAGCGGCTCGGTATTCCGGCAGGTGTCATCACCAATCGGAGTGACGGAAAGGATGACGAGACTATGCGGTTCTGTGCTGAGCATGATCTTGATGTCATGCTCACGATTCCGTTCAGCCGTGAAATCGCCTCTATTCAGAGCAGGGGCGATCTTCTCTGCCGGGTACACCCAGAGTGGCAGAAGGAGTTTCGTTCTCTCTTTACCAAGTCTAAAGTACTTGCAGGGGGAGAGTTATGATCAGGCTCGCTGTGGTCAGCGGAAAGGGCGGTACGGGAAAAACCATGGTTACCGCTGCTCTCTCCCGTCTGTTCAAAGGTTCTCTCGTACTTGCAGACTGTGATGTGGATGCTGCGAACCTTGCCCTTGTCCAGAGTCCCCGTTTGCTCCAGACCGATCCGTTCATGGGAATGAAGGCGGCGGTCATTGATCCAAATTTGTGTATAGAATGCGGCGCGTGCGAGGAGCACTGCAGGTTTAATGCTGTTGATATTGAAGATGATGTTTACCAGATCAATACGTCCCGTTGTGAAGGGTGTGCGGTTTGCACGGTTGTATGTCCGGCCGATGCCGTGAGCATGCAGCCGAGACAAACCGGAGTAATCCTGTACTCGGAGGTTGCATGTGGTCATCTGGTGCATGCAAGGCTTGTACCTGGTGCAGGAAACTCAGGACTGCTTGTCCACGCAGTGAAAAAAACAGCACTTGAGCGGGACGGGGATGCCGATAAGTTTCTGGTTGATGGTCCGCCCGGAACCGGTTGTCCGCTGATCTCTTCAGTCAGCGGCATGAATGCGGTGCTTGTGATCACGGAACCTAGTGTATCAGGTCTGCATGATCTTAAACGAGTCATTACCGTATGTCGCCAGTTCCGTCCGAAAATCTTTGTTGTCGTTAATCGATATGATCTGGACCCAGTGCACATGAACGAGATCGAGACATACTGTTGTGAGGAAGGTCTGCCTCTTATATCCTGGATTCCCTTCGATCCGGCGGTCATAGATGCCGTGCGCGCGGGGGTCCCGGTTACAACCCAGGGGACATCTCCTGCATCACAGGCCATCCGTATACTTGCAGATGATTTGGAGAAGGAGTTGATACATCTTGGCAGCCGGTGAGGAAAACGGAGAGTGTTGGCGCCGCAGAGGGCGACCACGGACGAATCCCGGTTCCTATGGCCACTCTCGTGGGAGGTGTTATGCCCCCCAGTGTAACATCGATGAACAGCAGGAGGTGATCTTTCTCTATCCTGAAGAAATCGCTGCACTGGATCTGATTGATATCCAGCAGCTTGGACAGGAAGAGGCATCGATCCTTCTCGGAGTTTCCCGAAAGACTGTGTGGCGCGATGTCCACTCAGCCCGCCGCAAGGTTGCTGACGCAATAATTAATGGAAAAGTGATCCTCATGAAGGAGTGTGTGAGTAGGATGAATGGATCTTGCCCGAAGCAGGACGAGACACGTTGTCCCCGCCCTTCTCCGACGGCTGAACAGATTGTTGATAAATAGGTTGTGTGAATGTCCACTGTAAATATTGCCGCAAGAGATGCCTTTATGTATTTATACGCATAGGAGTACATATGGTGCTGTGAATAGCATCTAGGAATATATTACATGCCAAGATTAGATAGTACAGGACCCCTGGGAATGGGGTCGATGACCGGACGGGGCTTTGGGAAATGCCGGGTTGGACCTGGGCGCACTGAAGTTGTACCGTCAACGGTACAAGCACCCGAGGGTGCAGTACAGTCAGGAGAACGCCAGGATCTGTCTGTTTTGCAGGCGCCGTTCTATGGTGCAGGCCGCGGCGGGACGCCGTGCGGCTGTGGGAATGGGCGGAGATTTGGCGGTGGACGTGGTTTCCGCCAGGGATAACACTCCCCTTTTTTAAGACTCTTTCATTTTACTTTTACAAAAGGCGGACATGCTGTGCCTGATTTGTTTGAATATCGTTCGATTCCTTATAAGGAACTTGCCCCCATCCTAAAAAATGGATTTTGTCAGTTCTTTCCCGTGATTTGATCTGTCAGATAGTCATCGAACCATTCTGCCTTTGGATTTGTAGGAAACGTCATGAACTTCCCAATATCATCGTTCTCGGCGGCCTGATGATACCGCATGAAGACATTCTGCTCATCCTTACCAACAACTTCGACCTTTCCGGTCGAGTGGGACATAATGAACCGCGCCCGTTTTGCAAGGCCGGAGCAATTTTTCCAGGATTCCTGGATAATATCATAGGATGTCTCGACCGGGACCTGGAACAGTCCGTTCCCGGTTGCCGGCCGGCACTGGAAGATGTAATAGGGTGAGATTCCTGCAAAGGACAGTTTTCGAAACAGTGCTGTAAGTGTTTCGGGTTCGGCATTGATCCCGTTCAGGATAGGTGTCTGGTTGACAACAATGACGCCGGATTTCTGCAGCATCTCCGCCGCCTGTATCGAAACCTCGGTGATTTCGTTGGGGTGGTTGAAGTGCGCCATCAAATATATCCGTTTCTCCGGGGTGCTGTACCGGGAGAGGACACAAAGAAGTTCGGAATCGTTGATGATACGGTAAGGATTGTACGCCAGCATCTTACTCCCGATACGGATGATGTTCACATGCGGGATCTCGCGGAGTTCATGAATCACGGATTCAAGATGCCTGGTATCAAGGGTCAGCGGGTCCCCGCCGGTAAGAAGAACGTTGGTGATCTCCGAATGCTCCCTGATATATGCAATATTTTCGGATACGTCTCTCACGGTCTCGCGTTCGCAGGACATAAAAAGGCGTTTTCGAAAACAGAAGCGGCATATCCCGCCGCAAACATCGGTTAAAAGAAGAAGTCCGGTTTGATCATATTTGTGCTGGAGACCGGGTTTTTTGGTATAATCCTTTTCACAGGACGGATCGGCAGAACCGCCGGCTTCCAGTTCACGGGGATCAGGTACAATGATAGCTTTGATCGGGTCTCTCCGGTCTTTCCAGTCTATCAGAGATAGATAATAGTCGTTGGCCCTAAACGGGAAGACGTCAGTGACTCTCTCCATCATCTCCCTTTCTTTGGGAGCAAGCCCGACGAGATTGTCAAGCGCAGAAATTGATGTAATGTACTTTGGTTTCATTTCTTTCCCTCGATTGAAGGTTTCATCTGTCCAAAGGGACAGATTCACTATGCGCAAAAAGACAGGTCACATTACCGTTAAACAGAAGATCTTAGTGACCTGATGCACAATTCTTTAAACGATTTCTACTTGGTTCCAATCGATTAAACCTTTTCCGTCTTATACCGACAATGAAAATAATCTGGTTTAATTGATATGAATATTTTTGAATATGTCCGATTGTCTTTGGAAAATATTGAGTAGTCTGGTTTTTTCTTCAAAGTTTTTTGTACCAGACATTCATGTTTTCAATCGACCCGCTTATGTTGGTATTGTTTGGAAGCATTCCGCCGAATCGGTATCCGCCCCCCGCAAAAACTGCATTCATGGGTATCGAAACCGATCGGGCAATAGTATATCCCGTAATAATTCCCTCCACCCGCATAACCTTTTCCATCTCGGAAAGAAGGATCCCTGCAAATCCCCTGCCGCGATATAAGAGGTCTGCTGCAAAATCCGTCATCTCCGCCGTCAGGCTTGGTTCATCGATTTCGCAGGCTGCTGCTGCGGCAATTTTATCTCCATCCATGATGAGAAAAATAGCGTACGTTATCCTGCATGGTTTTTTTGAGAAACTCTGGGTCGGATATCGGGAATGGGTAGGTTGGAAAGACCCGTTGGAATACGTCTGCGAGATTTTCGGCATCATCTGTTCGTGCGGGTCGAAGGGTGAAACCGTCCGGGAGACTGGCTTCTTTTCTGTGAACAGTATTATTCCTATCCCCAGCCGGGATATTTGCGTATTCTGCTGAGTCTATAGTCTCGCTCCTCTCCGGGTCGGTGTATTTCGCCATAAATACGGCATCCTCTTTTCCTTGAAAAAATGCCGGGATGGATGCCTCGGCGATATAGCCTGCACGGGCAAAAAGTCCTGCAGAGGAGGCGGGAACTTTGCCAACGATTTTGGTATATCCCTCGTTTTCGGCAAGCTCATCGGCAAACCTGATGATCCCTGGCAGGTCATCTTGTGCGAGTGATATGACATATATCCGGTTATTGAAGGGGCCGTGCTGAAGTATGCTTTTACCATACGTGATCACGGAATCAGACGGCTGCATCATCTCTCCTGTCGATTCGCTCATTGTTCTCCGGAATCAGGGTCGTTGTGTCATCATAATCTGCGAGAAGTTTTGCGACGCCGACTACCTTTGACTCATCTGCGTTTTGGACGTCCAGCTGAAGTTTACAGGCATCGCAATTCTGATCACAGACGATTCTGTCATACGCCGCAGGCTCCTGATATGTACAAATCATCCCTTCATAGTTTCGGAGAACGACTTTGTTCACCGACCATGTCAAGAGATAATTCGGAGAGACCGGTATCTTCCCTCCTCCTCCCGGGGCATCTACTACATACCGCGGGACGGCAAATCCGCTGGTATGTCCAATCAGACTCTCCATGATCTCGACTCCTTTGGATATAGGGGTCCTGAAATGACTGATCCCCTCCGAAAGATCGCACTGATACAAATAATACGGACGGATCCTGTTTTTTACCAGCTGATGGACGAGTTCTTTCATAATAACCGGGCAGTCGTTGATCCGTGCAAGAAGAACCGACTGGTTTCCAAGCGGGATGCCGGCGTCGGCAAGTTTGGCAATGGCCGATTGTGCCGAGCTCGTCATCTCTTTTGGATGATTGAACTGTGTATTGATCCAGATCGGTTTGTGCTTTTTAAGGATGCCGACGAGTTCGTCGGTGATTCTGAACGGCAGAACGACCGGGACTCTCGTCCCGATACGTATCACCTCAACATGCGGGATGGCGATAAGTTCTGTCAGTATCCAGTCCAGAACATCATCACTCAGCATAAACGGGTCTCCGCCGGAAAGGAGCACATCGCGAATCCGGGAGTTTTCACGTATGTAGGCGATCCCTTCCAGAATTTTTTCCCGGCTTGGAATCGAATCTTTGTCGCCTACTTTTCGTTTCCGCGTGCAGTGTCTGCAGTACATTGCACAGGTATTACTGATAAGAAATAAAACACGGTCCGGATATCTGTGCGTGATACACGCGCACGGACTGTCTTTATCCTCCGCGAGGGGATCCTGAAGTTCATAATTTTCCACGATGAGTTCTTCCGGAGAAGCTCGCGTTCTTTTGGGTCAAACGTTATCCCCAGTACCTGCTGGACCCTGTCGATACTCCTTACTGCATGCCGAACCTGCCATTTCCAGTTTTTCCAGTATTCACCGGCATCTCTGCCGGCATATTTTCCCGTTGGAAAGGCACCGGCATCATTCGTCTCCGAACTACCCGCTGCCGTTTGCTCTGCTGATTCTGTCGGCAGTGTCATTATGTCCCTCCCTCTTTTCCAGACGGCCCCGAGTCACTCAATTCATAATGATGATCCGTGACCCATCCTGCGACCGGATTTATTCACAGTTCGTTTCCATGCAAAACTCGTTCCAGCTCATTATCAAGCTGGATCCATGATGAAATATACAGTGAATGCATTTTTTCGCCTCAAGTCTGTGTTCTTCTCTGTTAATACATGACAGAGCCGGGTCTCTGGGAGCCAAAGCCGCTGTGAAAAAACTAAAAATCATCGGCAGACGGCTGCCCCGTCCGGTGAACACTTTTACCTTTGGGCTCAGGCTTTAAACCTTTTGCCCTAATCCGGATATAATCACCCGAAATCTAAAAATATGCATAAATTGGGTTCTGAGTAGTAAGGTTGATAGATTTTTCGGCTTTCTCTTCCGCCGATGTCCTGTGGAATGTCCGGTATCCGTCCGGCAAAAAATTAGACTAAAGGTTCCGGCTGTTTCCCCATATCCTCGACAGGAAGTTTGATGTTTTTTACGAGAATCTGTTGATCCGTTTCGATCTGTCTCTCCATAATCAGGCGTTTACCTGCCTGACTCATGGCATATACCGGAACCCCTCCTCCTCCCTGGACCAAAGCTTTGGAAACGGCAGCACGGACATACTTCGAGGCGCAGGCAAAGACCAGATCGGAGGCGGCAACCAGTCTCTCTGCATTTTCGGCGCTCGTAACGCCTGATGTATGCACTGCTATTATCAAAGCTTCCGGATATTTTGTGCGGATCTCCTCTGCGAGTTCATGCTGGAATCCCGCAATCGTCACTGCTGTTTTAGTCCATCCTTCAGATTTTGCCCGGGCAAGTCCGGCAAGCACGTCAAGTTTCGCGGTCTCTTTGTCTATGACGATGCCTCCTCTATTTTTCCGATCACTTCTGGATGGGGAGTCGTCGCGCCGAGTCCCGACATCCTCCCGCCGAGTCCCTGAACAAGCTCCGGTGTCCGCACGATCACCGTACCTGCCCCATCCGAGCAGATAACTGCCGCATCCAGCGTCTTTGTTCTCAGACCCGTGCTCATCAGTTCTGATGCGCCGAAGAGAACGAAGGTTTCCCGGTCAAGAACCTGCCGCTCGTTTGTAAACATCCCGAAGTTTTTGATTCGCGACTCGATGTTCTTTTGAACCGATCCCTTTGTGATCGGGTCGACCGATACTGCAAACCGTTTTGCAAGCGGACAGAACCGGACCTGTGGTTCTCCGACCTCTACAACCTCTCCGTCCCGGATAACGATGCGTGTCATCCCGATTGCCTCGATAATGTGTTCGTCTTTCATTTCCGATGGATAGATATGATATCCGCATCAACATAAATCCAATGAGAGGGTCGCGCTACTTCGAACTGGACGCTGCACGCGGAATCGCCATCATTTTAATGATCATATATCATATTCTCTTCTGTCTCTACTTTTTCGGCACGGGACTTGTCCCCTGGTTCAATCAGTTTACCATGTCGGGTGCGCCGATCGCTTTTCTTTTTATCGTGATTGCCGGTGTTTCTCTCGTTTTATCCACCGGCCGCGAGACCAGTCCCGTACGGGCCGCGAAGAAACTTTTTTTTCCGGTCTCTTTATCTCCTCTGCGTTGCCGCTGTCATAACGATAGTTACCTTGCTCGTTTATCCTGCGGAAACGGTTGTTTTCGGCATTCTTCATCTGATCGGCGTTGCCACGATACTTGCCATTCCGTTTGTCGTCCTGAAGGTCAAACCGTATGTCCCGCTCGTGTTTGGCATAATCTGTATCGTTCTCTCTCCTCTCGTCTCAATGCTTAGAAGTCCGGCATGTCTTCTTCCGTTCGGTATCACCTATAACGGATTTGCCACTCTGGACTACGAGCCGCTCATCCCCTGGTTTGGCGTTGTCCTTCTTGGGGTGTCCCTCGGTCAGGTAATATATCCCGGCGGTGTTCGCCACGGGATACTCACCCGGATCGGCGAAATGCCCCGCTTACTTGCTCCGCTTTGCTTTCTTGGACGTCACACGCTGATCATCTATCTCGTTCATGTTCCGATCATCATCGCGGTCTTATTCCTGTTCGGTCTCGTGAGCCTGTAACGATATTTTCTTTTGTCCAGGAGTAGACGTACATACCATCATGTCACAGCGAGCCGCAGATGCAGTATTTCAGGCTTTGTTCTCCATAACGGATATCAGAGCCCTCCTCCGGACTACTGCCCCGGATCATTCCCTTGACGAGGACCAGAAGGTAAAAACCGCAAAGGCCCTTGCATCGGTGGAGAAACAGATATCCATACTCAGAGAGGAACTCTTATGAAATGCTGTGATAATATCGATGCACGCATGGTCGATGAGACCTCCATCAATCTTGATCCGATTCAGGTGGGCGGCCGTCTGACGCTTGAAGCGATGAAGGCAATGATCTGCTGGGGCGACGGGTACTCGGTCTGTGACAACTGCAGAAAACCGTTCCGCCTGGATTATATCGAGAATCCGCCGCTGAAGGATTTCCATGTGGATGTCGCCGAGTGGCTTGGGATGGCCCAGGCACGCACGGTTCCCGGAGCACGCCGCGGATTCCAGCAGGTTGCCGGAACCTATGTGGAGAAAGGCGATCCAGTTCTGATCGGTGCGCTTGCCCACTATACTTCGTATCTGTCCGTCGAACTTCAGAAAGGAATCGTTCGCGAGATTCCAAAAACTGCCGACAACCATATCACGGCAGAGGACACCGCGAATCGGATCGAGGATGTTGTTCGTGAGTTCGGTACCACGCCGAAGCTGCTCTACATCGATCATGTGGATTATCAGTTCGGCAACATGCATGATGTAAAAGGCATCGCAAAGGTCGCTCATCAGTATGACATCCCTGTCCTTTACAACGGTGTCTACACAGTAGGTATAATGCCGGTGAACGGGAGAGAGCTCGGGGTCGACTTCATCGTTGGGTCCGGTCACAAAAGCATGGCTGCCCCCGCTCCATCGGGATTTCTTGCTACTACCGAGGAGCGGGCCGACGAGGTTTTCCGCACAACCCAGATGGAAGGTGACCTCACGGGGAGGAAATTCGGTATAAAAGAGGTTGGCATTCTCGGATGTTCCCTGATGGGTGCTCCGATCGTCGGACTTCTTGCCTCCTTCCCGAAGGTAAAGGCCCGCGTTGAACATTTCGACGAAGAACTTGCCAACAGTAAGATTGTAGTCGAGGCTCTTCGATCAATTGAGGGAACGAAGATCCTTTCCGAGTATCCAAGAAAACACACGCTTACGCGGGTTGACACCACCGGCTCCTTTGATCTGATCGCGCAGACCCACAAGAAACGGGGATTTTTCTTATCGAGTGCCCTTGGAAAGAAGGGGATCACGGGAATCATTCCCGGAGCCACCAAGGTGTGGAAGTTCAACACCTACGGTATGACCAGAAAGCAGGCCGAGTATGTAGCAGATGCATATCTTGAGATCGCGGAAACGAATGGTCTGACCATCAACTGACGTATGTTTTTCCATCTGATTGTTACCGATGACTGTAATCTCTGCTGTTCGTACTGCAGGGGAAAGATGTTCGAGGAGGAAGATCCTGCGGGTCACTCTCCGGGAACGATCGATGAAACGATCTGCGAAGATCTGGCTTTTCCATTGGAAGAGCTTTACGCATATCTTGCCAAGGATCAAAATGCCGTTCTCACGTTTATCGGCGGAGAGCCGCTCATCCGATCGGATCTGGTTATGGAGATCATGGACCATGCCCCGGTGAAACGGTTCATGCTCCAGACAAACGGCACCCTTCTTGGGAAGCTCCCGAAAGAATACACAAACAGGTTCGAGACGATCCTTATTTCTATCGACGGGGAAAAGGATTTGACCGACAGGCATCGGGGGGTGGGAATGTATGATCTCGTGCTTGGCACCGCCGATTTGATCCGTTCCAATGGATACACGGGCGAGCTTATTGCCAGAATGACCGTCGCCGAAGATACGAAAATATTTTCTGCCGTTACCCATCTTGCTGAGCACTTCAGCTCGATCCACTGGCAGATGGATGCGGATTTCACCGGTGACTTCTCCCGCCGCAGGTTTGCCGCGTGGAGTGAGGAGTACAATGCCGGGATACGCCGGCTCGTTTCCGAGTGGGTCTCGCGAATCGAGAAAACGGGTGTTGTTCCGAAATGGTATCCGTTTCTTTCGACGACCGAGGATCTTCTGCTTGGCCGCTCCTCAAAACTCAGATGCGGCTCGGGGTACGTGAATTACAGCATTATGACCAACGGCCGGATCGCTCCCTGTCCGATCATGGTGGGGATGGCGGATTATTATGCGGGCGATATCAGAGATGCCGATCCGCTCTCCCTTCCGGAAATACCGGTCCGGGAACCCTGTCTTTCCTGCGACGAATATGGATTCTGCGGAGGACGGTGTCTTTACTCAAACATCATCAGACCATGGCGTGATGAATACAAACTCGCCTGCGGCACGGTCAGGAACCTGCACGATGCTCTTATGGAAAATCTGCCTCGAATCCAGGCTATGTTGGATGAAGGCAGGCTCAAAATGACTGGATTTTCTCATACCCGGTATAACGGCTGCGAGATAATACCCTGATATCATGGACCCAATCTTCATCTGTATTTTGATTGGAACCGGCCTTATTGCCGGTTTTATGTCCGGCCTCTTGGGGGTGGGCGGCGGATTTTTGTATGCGCCGGTGATGTATTTTGTTCTTCGCCAGTCCGGGGTTCCCGATGATATAGCGATTTTGGTGGCATTCGGAACCAGTCTCGCCGCGGCATTCCCAACCGTTTTGACCGGTGCGTTTGGTCATACAAAAAAGGGAAATGTTGTCTGGCGGGACGCAGTTATCATGGGGTTATGTGGTACGGTAACCGGATTCATCGGCGGCACCGTCGCAACGTATCTTCCGGTAAAGATTCTCACGATTCTTTTTGGCGTAATGCTGATTCTCGGTGCAGTCCGTCTGGTCACGTCTCTTCCGTCCGGAACAGGTGAGAGAATGACCGCGCCGCTTGCCGGCGGTATCGGCGGGATCTCCGGTTTCATGTCCGGCCTTCTTGGGGTGGGCGGCGGTACGGTTTTAGTGCCGCTGATGGTACTTCTGGGGAAATTTTCGATGAAAAAAGCGGCTGCGACCTCTTCCGCGGCCATCGTATTTATAACACTCGGCGGGATCCTCTCGTATCTGGTGAATGGTTTTTCAGCTGGGATCGATCTCTCTGCCTACGGATTTTACCTAATTGGCTACATTGACGTCCTGATGTGGGCAATCCTCGTCATTACGGCGATACCGATGGTTTTGTTTGCCGTCAAAATCTCGGGTCGCGTGCCTGAGGTCTGGCTTCGGCGCATATTTTTTATCCTGATGCTGGTGATCGCCATCCGGATGCTGCTTCCGTGATAAAAAAGGTGATTTGATTAGGGTTTTGTCAGACCGCTGACGAATGCGTCGATCAGCTGATCTTCGTTTTTATCTTTCTTCATGATGTCGAGAACGGACAGATATCCATCCCGTTCTTTGTAGGTCATGCCTCCGGAAGAAACAATCAGGCGGACTTTCTCTTTTGGAAGTTCCTGCAGAAAAATCCGGATCGCCGGGGTGATTTTTCCACACCACATAGGGCTCACAACGATATACTCGTCCACCTCGCCGATCGTTCCGCGGGTCTGAATGGCGACCTCTTTATTCTTCATCACATAGCGTGCTGCACGCATATAGCCGAGAGTACCGTCCCAATCCACGTTGTCGGTCACCTCAATCGGTTCTACGGAGAGTTTTTCGCGATTTTTTCAGCAATCCTCCGGCTGGTTCCCGTTCGTGAAAAGTAAATTACTGCGTATGTCATGATCCTGCCTCCGGTTTCGTTACTAACTACATCATCCCATGTACACTTAAAGGTAATTGCGGCAGTGGTATTTTTCTCATCTTTCGACTGTATTCTGTATCTTTCGGCTCTTTGACCATCTCATGCGGATGATGTTCAGTGTCACAAGGCAGATGATCAGCAGAAGTTTTGCCCATATCAGGACCGGGGCAATAATCGCAATGATCAGCAGAAGACACCCAGGAAGAGCGTGCGCCAGCAGATTTTTCCAGTCGGTCAGATATGCGGCAAGACCCCTCCCTGCTTTTTTTGCGATTTTTGCGTGTTTGTTCATTCTCTCTCCATATTACCGGCTGCTTTCGCATTTTGTGCAAGTCTTGCAAGCATATCGTTCATCGAATTGATTTCTTCTGGTGTGAATCCATCCAGTATAGCGGCATTCCAATTTATCATGATGGTCATGAGCACTTCGTTGAATTCCAACCCCGCTTCCGTCAGATTGAATATAAATGATCTGCTGTCCTTTGGGTTCACGGATCTAATAACATATCCCTTTCCTTCAAGCGACTGCATTGTTCGAGTCATAACACTTTTATCATAATGCAGTTCGTGTACCAGTTGATCCTGGGTTATTTCCGCCTCACTGGTATGTATACTATTGAAGATTTCCCCCTCTGTTTTACTCTCCTTTTCCATAAGGGAGAGGAGAACCATTCCCTCGGCGGCATTGAGGTTACGGTCTTTAAGATTGTTTTTCAGATAAATTCTGAAATACTTGTCAAAGGCCATGATGTTGTGGCCAATACCTCTCTGTAATGTGTTTTGCTGCATCGACATTATTTGGTTGCTTTTGCAACTATTTACGTCTGATGAGAAAAAAAGGGATTACTCTTCTGCTGCTTTTTCTTCTTTGATCAAGAAGCAGAGAGCCAGAATTATCACTGCCAGAATTACCGAAACCACAAATGCCATATCAAAGCCGAAGGAGAGGATGTATGGGCTGATATCTGCAGGTGTTTTATACGTGATCCCCGAGTCCTTGACGCTTATGATGATTCCAACAATCACCATCAGGTTGTAAACTGCCACACCGATCGTCATGGGGGCATAGCGCTCAAGACCGGTTAGACTTGAGACCATTCCCTGCTTGGATGGAGGTGCCGCGCCCATGATAAGCGTGGTAAGAGGCGTGACAGTCACACCAATGCCGAGACCGATCATCGAAAGTGCGTTTATGATGACCCCAAGTCCCGTGACCGGGCTCAAGTGAGAGAGAAGGAAATATCCAACGCCAACCAGAACAACACCTGCCATGACCATATATTTTATTTTTCCGACCAGTTTTGCATAGATCAGACCGGATAGAATGCCGGTGATCATCATCCCGACCGAGAGGCTTGTAAGGATGAGTCCCGCGTTTGCGGTCGAGAAACCATGTATATATTCAAGGTAGAACGGGAGAACATAGTTCGCTCCGGCAAAGGTGAAATAGAGCTGTGCGAAAACGATGTTCAGGACAACAAACGATCTGCTTTTGAACATGCCAAGGTCGATGAGCGGGTTGTCGTAGTGAAGTTCGCGTCGGATGAAGCCGCCGATAAAGATCACCGCAAGGAGGACCGAGACGATGATCTGTGGCGAGGTCCAGCCAAGGGAAAATCCTTCCGAGAAGGCGAAGAGCAGCGCCGCAAGGCCGACAAAAATAAGGATTGCTCCGGGTGTGTCAAATCTTTTCAGAGGGCACGAATCGGGTTTGTTGTCCGGGATGACGATCAAGCCCAGAATAATGGCAAAAATGCCGACCGGGACATTGATGAAAAAGATCCAGTGCCAGGAAAGGTACTCGGTAAGATATCCTCCAAGAGTCGGACCAAGTGCCATCCCAACAGCGGCAAAAAGCATTATGAGTGAGAGACCTTTTGCCCGTCTGTCCCCCGGCATGAACAGGGAAAGCATGGCCGGAGCCACAACTATCATCATTCCGCCGCCTATTGCCTGAACGACACGGGAGATCAGGAGGATGTTGAACGAGTGCAGGAGTTCTGGGAAAAATCCGCAGGAAAATGAACCGATTACAAATATGGCAAAGCCTCCCAGGAATATTTTTTTGAGGCCGATGGTGTCGATAATTACCCGATGATCAGGAGCAGACCGGCGATGACGAGGAGATATATGGTACTAACCCAGGCGACGGAGGAGGTGGTGAGATCGAATGCTTCCGCGATGCTTGGAAGGGCGATATTGACGATTGTCCCGTCAAGGGATGACATGAATGACGCGATGGAAGCTACGATTAGTATGAAAATCAGGGTTTTTCCAGATGGGAGAGGATCTTTCATAGATGTTAAAAAAAAAGGTTTTTCTTTATAATAAATCAATCGGGTAGATGCTTATCCAAAGTCATTATTAGGATGTCACGCATATTTGTGTGCATCATGGATGCTGTGACTGAAGCAAAAAGAAATGCCGGATATCGTGCGGCTGATATGGTTAAGGATGGGATGATTGTGGGCCTTGGCACCGGGTCGACCGTGTTTTTTGCGATGGAACGTCTGGGAGAACGTATTAGATCGGAGGGCCTGCGGATTTTTGGTGTCCCGACATCGCATCAGACAGCGATGCGTGCCGAAGAGTACGGCATTCCGCTGACGACCCTGTCTCTGCACCCGGTTCTGGATATTGCCATTGACGGGGCGGACCAGGTGACTCCCTCAAAGCAGATGATTAAAGGACGCGGTGCGGCGCACCTCAGAGAAAAGATCGTGGCCGATGCGGCAAAGCAGTTTGTCGTGGTGATCGATGCGGCAAAGGAGGTCTCGGTTTTGGATGCTGCCGTGCCAATCGAAATACTGCCTTTTGCTTACGGGAGTGTCTGCAGGAAGCTTGCTTCACTTGGCGGCGAGCCAGTGATGCGAAACGGTGTTAAAAAGGACGGCCCGGTAATTTCGGATAACGGAAATTATATCTTTGACTGCGCGTTTGGAAAAGTTGACGATCCTTCCGGACTCGAGTCTGCAATCAATGCGATCCCCGGCGTGCTGGAAAACGGTATCTTTGCAAAAATGACTGAGAAAACAGTCGTCATTGTCGGTAAAAGCGCCTGATACTTTTTCAACTTTTTGAGAAATTTTACTCGATTAAGACAACATTTTTAGTATCGATCAAAAATATGAGTTAGAACCAGGAATCCAGAGTTGCCTGGCCCTTTTTCGCACCGAGCCGCTCAAGTCCGGCCTCAACCCTTTCCTGCGTGAATCCATGCTCCCCGCACAATAAATCGATAACCCGGTCCGGATCCGGCGACCGGCTTTCAATTTTATAGGACCGCTCGACCGGAGGATCCATAAAGTATCCGATCAGCTGATCAGGCTCTGCCGCATTTTCCGACTCGCCGATCCGGTCATAGAACTTTCCTTCTCTGACGATTCTGACAGCGGTCTTTGGCCCGACGCCAGGGACCCCGCTGTTGTAATCCGTTCCAATCAGCAGAGCTATCTGTATGAGCTCTTCCTGCGTCACTGAAAGTCCTGTGAGTACCTCTTCCAGTCTCAGCCGTTCCGGATACACTGAGAGTACCTTTCCCCGAATTCGTTTCTTGCCCGAGACCGTGATGTTTCTAACCAGATTTGTCGCCCCAAACAGGAGCGAGTCGTAATCCTGCGACACTGCATAGGTCACGTCCCCGTTCTGCGTCATAAAGGAGGACTGCGCCTCCCCCTCCTCTGGTGCCTGTATCCAGGCTATCCCAAGCCCCGAAAGAAGTTCCTTTGCCGAATTTATGACAAATGCATCGATTTTCGAAGAAGCCATCGCGTATTTTCTAGCACTCTCTTCATCCCCTTCTTTCAGGGCTTTCTCCCATGCATCTGCGGCATTTTCCCGAACTTCGCGCCGCTTAGCGAGTGTTGATGCTTTGAAAACCGGAGGCTTTCCGTCAAAAACGTATACGGGGGTGATATTTTTTTCAATCAGGTTCGCATTCCGAAAGAGAAGCCCGCTCAGATGTGAAGTGATGCGCCCCTGCCCATCCATTAGGGGTGCGCCGTCAGCGTGCCGTATCCCGGAAAGGAACTGATAGAGAGCATTGAATGCGTCGATTGCCGCAATCCCGCCAAGCCCTTCCCATCCGGGCGATTCCTTATACTCCGCAAGAAGCGGCCGGAGGGCAACACCCATCTAACGGTACATCCGCATTTTGATACTTTCGACTGCTTCGATCACCGTCTGCGAAGTGTGGTCCTGCTTGGCGATCAGCTGTCTGCCCAGATCTTCCAGATTGCTTCTCAGCATGCGCTCACGCTGAACAGCTTGTTCCTCCAGCCGGCGGAGACGAACAAGTACCTGCAGGATAAGCCCGCCGAATGCAAGTATAAGCAGCAGAATCCCGATGGATATGATGGCGTCCTGCCATAATCTGCTGACAACCACGATCGCGGATACTGCCATCAGAAGGATAAGCAGTATCTCCGGAATAATGTCGCAACCATTCATAGTTTAACTAAGGTGAGGGTTAATATTAACTTAACTATATATGAGCGAACATACTCTGCGTTCAGCGGCTTCATATGCCGGTCTTATTCTGATGATGGCGGTGACCAGCCTTCTTGCTGTCCTTCTAATAGGTCCGGTGACGGCAGCGGGTCTGGGTGCATTTGAGGACCCGGACTCGGTTTTCAATGCGTTTCTGTTCATCTTTGCGATGCTGGTGGTCACTGCGGTGCTTTTGATTTTGATCAAATGGAAAGCACAGCAGGTGATCAGTCTGATTATCGGTTTTTCTCTGGCAGCGGTGATCTATTATGTGGTAATGGCTCTCCTGCGGCAGCTCGTACTTGGTATCTGGGCCGATATAGGGGGTGTGATTGTTGGAATCGGGATCATTGCTCTCCTTTGGTTGTATCCCGAGTGGTATGTGATCAACATCGCCGGAATCGTTGTGGCGGCAGGGTGTGCAGCTATTTTTGGTGTGTCGCTCTCGCTTCTGCCCGTCCTTATTCTTCTTGTTCTGTTGATGGTCTATGATTTTATCGCGGTAAAACGGTCAAAGCATATGCTGACCCTTGCTGACGGCGTGCTTCGTCAGAAGATGCCGATCATGTTTCTCGTTCCTAAGACGAAAGGTTACTCGTACCGAAAAAACGGTTTATCCATCCGTGATTCGAAAGGGGAACGCGGCGCGTACATGATCGGTATGGGGGATGTGATCATGCCGGCAATCCTTGTGGTCTCGGCACAGGTGTTTGCCGGAGGCGAGGGAGTTCTCTCTCTTTTTGGTCTCTATCTGCCGGCATTAGGGGCTCTAATCGGTGGAATTGTCGGTCTTTTGATCCTTATGGTGCCGGTAAATTCCGGAAAACCCCTGCCTGGACTTCCTCTGATTAACGGGTGTGCAATCATCGGTTTCTTCCTCTGCTGCCTTATTGCAGGTTCCTGGGGCTGGCTTGTCTGATAGAAACCTATTTATACCAATTTATGTAATGGAATAGGGCACACTAGCATCGATAGTGTAGTGGTTATCACTAGGCGTTGCCAACGCCTAAACTCGGGTTCGAGTCCCGGTAGATGCACTTTGTTTTTTTATCTGATTTGTTGATGTTACTACTCTTCGTCTTGTCAGGAATTTGTTTATCATCACGAGTTTTTGTAAAAAAAGAGATAAAAACGGTTATTGTTTTTTCAAATATGCGTTAAGTGCAATCAGCGTTCCTTCCAGAGATCCGTCTCCGACCACAACCGGCGTGACCCCCCCCTCATTCATGCGTTGTGCCGTGATCTCGCCGATCGCCGCGGGAATGATTCCTGTCATATTCGGCAGATGTGCCTGCGAAAAGGAGTTTGCACTCGTAAACAGGACCACATCAGCTCCCTCAAGATCAAGTAACTCGCCGGTAGGCACAAGTCCGTAACAGCGATACTCGAATGCCATGCCCCCTGCATCTTCTATCGCTCGAATCAGCTCAGGGTTTGAAACATCCGCCCGCGGGATTCCTATACGTTTTCCTTCGATCCATGTCCCGAGATACGGAACGAAGTCCCTTGAATAAAATGTCGGCAGTGTCTCGGCAGCAATGCCCTGCTCATGCAGGATCTTTGCGGTCTGCGGCCCGATTGCAATGACCCGGCATCGCTTGGTGATGTCCCGGGTTAGAAGTATCCCGATATGTTTTGCCGGATAGGCGCTTGTGAAGAATATCGCATCGAACTCTCCGTCGTTTGCGGCAAGAACAAAGGTCTGGACAAGACTTGCCTTAAGTTCCGCCTGCAGCGGCGAGACTATCCTGGCTGAATGGCCGTATTTTTTGCACAATGCCTGATCTTTCGTACCTTTTTCCGCGAGCCGGGTTATTGCGATCTGCATAGATATACCATTGTCTTTTCCCGATAAAAAGTATCTCCGGTTGGTTCGGGAAATAATCATGTCCTTATAGCATGAACCGCATATCATTATTCCATGAAAATGTTCTGGCCCGGCTCACTTCCAAATCCGTCCGTCCGGACCGTGGAGGATATGGAGAATGTATTTGCCTCCCGTCCCTCGAACCGCGATCCCGATACTCCGCTCTATTATATGTACCGGGACCTCTACCAGACGCACGGGGATCACACCTGGCTCGAACGTCATCATCTCAGATATGATATTACCCGGATTCCGGCCGGAGTTATCAATGGGGAATATACGAAAACCAAAGGGCATTATCATCCCTCCAACTCTGCAGGGGTCCCGTATCCCGAGGTGTATGAGGTTCTCTCCGGATATGCCTACTATCTTTTACAAAAACGCGATCATACCGACGTCATATTAGTTCCAGCTCACACAGGGGATCTCGTTCTCATACCTCCCGGATACGGCCATGTAACCATTAACCCGGGACGCGAAGAACTGATTATGGCGAATCTGGTCTCCACTGACTTCTCCAGTGAATACGGCGAGATCAATGAGATGCACGGAGCTGCATACTATTATATGAAAAAGGAGGGCTGGGTCCCCAATCCTCATTACGGTGACCGAATCCCTATGCATGTGATACTCCCTCTCCCTCTTCCGGAGCTGGGTCTTGTTCCTGGACGCGGTCTTTACGGCATGATCGGCACGACTGATACGTTGGATGTTATGAACCGGCCCGAAGAGTATATGGATATCATCGGCCGGTTCTGTGCGGATAAAAAACGTGAGAATATCTATCAACCCATTTTTTAACGCGAATCATGATTTAAGGAAGATTGGCTACATCCCTACCCCCTCACCCCCCAAAAAAAGAAAAATACCCATTATTCCTTGACGTTTTTTTTTATTTACACTCTGTTTTGAATCGTTTTCACCTGATAGATATTATAACAAAATGCAGCCAGCATATTTTTCACTCGTACTCTTTGCAGCGTTGTTACCTTCACCAACCCTGCATGAAAAACATTTTTGATCACTGCATAGGGTCTCTCGCCCTTTGATCTCTTCCTACTTATTCGCAGATTTCTCAGTTTATCTCGTATGCCAATGGGATGCCCTCTCGCTCCCCTTTTCATTGTGGCACTATATCCCTTGCATTTTGCTCCCTGATATCCCCGATCCCGATAGACCACTTCCCCTTTTTCTGAGAGGTCCACCTGACTATCATGAACATTTGCCGTGGTGGTTTCAATGCGTCGAATAAGATCGTGCGTCGTATCCATGATGGTATGAAGTTTATAGCCATAGTGCATTTTGCCGTTCTTGGACATGATTTTTCCATCTTTATCCCGTCGTGTTTTTGCCTGATCTCCTCGCGGCGTGTCTTTCTTACAATGACCGGGTTCAGCATACACAAACGTTGCATCCTGAATCATACCTTGTTCAATTTTCAGACCTTTCAGGTCAAGTTGTCTCTGAAACTCCTGCCAGACCACTGTATCAACGCC
>NIZU01000002.1 GCA_003315675.1 Methanocorpusculum sp. MCE | reverse complement strand
TTGGTCAATTTAAATTGACGCCTGACAGGGACTAGTTTTCTCTTTTGTTGCGTTTACGAGATGTTTGAATGAGGGCTATATTGCCAACTGTCAAAGTCAGGATTCAACAGAAATAATTGAAAAAGCGATGACATTGAGAAATCAGAATCCTCTTGCTCATGCAAGTTCAGAAATTCTTGAAGATAACTCATCTTCACAAAAGTTGGATGATTCAATAAGAGATTTGAAGAAATTACTTGTCTCTTTTTTTCAATACAATAATCTCATTTAGGAAGGATTTTTTAATCTCTATTTTTTTGGAAAAGTATCTCTCGTGTTTTGACATATCAAGCAGGACGACCACTCAACAAATCCCTCACATATTCCAAATATACTAACCAGCTATTAGATCACCCAAAAAAAGAACAGATATTTTCATTAAAAATAAGAAAAAATTAGTTGACTTCCACGCCCTTGAGCGTGACTTTGTGTTCTTCGATCACACGGCCGACGACTTTTGATCCTTCCACCATGGAAAGAACGCTCTCCACGCTCTCTTTCGGCACGATGAACGCAAAGCCCATACCCATATTGAACGTCCGGTAGAGTTCGTTCATCTCGAGATCGCCCTTCTCGGCGATCCATGCTAAAATCTCCGGGACTTCAAGCGGATCCTCGATCGCAAAACCGTAACTCGAGATCCTCAGGAAGTTCAGCAGACCTCCGCCGGTCACGTGGCACATCCCGTGAACGACCGCTTTACTGCAGACCTCGAGAACCTCAGAGTAGATTCTTGTTGGAACGAGCAGAGCCTCGCCAACAGTTCTGCCGGACGGAAGGACGGTTCCATACCCGCCGTTTTCTTCGGCGACTTTCCGTGCCAGCGTATAGCTGTTTGAGTGGACGCCGGTGCTTGCAACCCCGATGATGATATCTCCCGGAGCGACTTTTTCGCCCGTAACGACCTTGTCCTTATCCTGAACGCCCAGACAGGTTCCTGCAAGATCGAGTCCGTTGATCATTCCCTTAAGAGTCGCCGTCTCGCCGCCGACGATATTGATATTGGAAAGGCGTGCACCTTCGTTAAGGCCGACACCGATCTGGATCATCTGCTCGGTATCGACACCTTCCGTTGCGATGTAATCGACGAATGCGATCGGCTCGATGTTCATCACATACATGTCGTTCACATTCATCGCCATACAGTCGATACCGACCGTTGTCCAGTCACGAAGATCGTCGGCGATCCGCATCTTGGTCCCGACGCCGTCAGTACATAGTGAAAGGACTTTGCTGCCGAAATCGATCATTCCGGCAAAGTGGCCGACATCACCGACCATGCCGTGTTCACCGCTGCGTCTGAAACTCAGCTGACGGATCAGCGCTTTGACTCCGTCGGCCTCGAGATTAATGTCGACCCCGGCTTCTTTGTACGAATACTTCTTTATCATGCTTCTTCCTTATCGAGATTATACTCTTCGTGGATGGCTTTTACGGCAAGGACGCCGTCTTCTTCCTTTACCACGAACGAGACGTTCACTTCCGACCCTTGAGAGATCATCATCACATTGATCTTTGCAAGACCGAGCCCGTGGGAGATCCGGTAGAGAGTGCCGGGTGTTCCCGCCATTCCCGCACCGACGACCGAAACCACGTTCACATCCTTGGCAAACGTGTACTCGCGGATCAGGCCTCTTTCTTTGATCATGATCAGGGCTTTGTTTGCAGCACTCACCTGTTCTTCGGTGATGATCAGCGAGATGTTCATCTCGGACGATCCCTGACTGATGAGCATAACGTTCACGCCGGCCTGAGCAAGCGAGGTGAAAATCTCGCCCGCCACGCCGGGTTTGCCGGCGGCAAATCCGCTGATGCTTATCATACAGCTGTTTTTGATCAGAGAAACGGCTTTAACGATGCGTTTGTCGGCATGGCTTTCTTTAATAACGACGGTTCCCGGATGGGTCGGATTAAAGGTGTTCTTAACGTAGACCGGGATGTTCTTCTCCATTGCCGGGAGAAGAGCACGCGGATGAATGACCTTTGCACCAAAGTAGGACATCTCCATCATTTCCTGGAAGGAAAGCGAATCGATAACGCGTGCTTCGGGGATCAGTCTCGGGTCCGTGGTCATCACGCTGTCCACATCGGTCCAGATGATGATCTCTTCGGCATCGATGCCGGCGCCGATGATCGCTCCGGAATAATCGGAACCGCTGCGCCCGAGCGTGGTTACCGCTCCTTCGCCGGAACAGCCGGCAAATCCCTGAATAACCGGGACCTGGGCTCCAAGCTTCGAGCCGATACGCTCCATGATCCTTGGATAGCTTTCCGGCAGAGCGGTGGCTCCACCATGAACACCGTCTGTTAAAATCCCTGCATCGCACCCGCTAATCTGGAAGGAGGGGATGCCGGCCTGGCGGAGAGCAGCAGAGACGATCGGGGCAGAGAGTTTTTCACCAAAGGAGATGATGTAATCCCGTGAACGGGGAGTGAGTTCTCTGAGGTGATTGACGGCGATGAGGATATTTCTGAGCCGCTCGAGTCGTATGTTTATGTGAGCGGTAACGTCTTCGACATAATCCGGTGCGACAATCCGAAGTGCCGTTAAGTGCCGGTCCCTGAGATTGTCAATAAAAGTATCCAGATTCTTCTTGTCAGTACAGCTGACAATCCCTTCAGCTTCCGTGATTATCTGGTCGGTAACCTTCGTCATTGCCGAAACGACGACTGCGATTTCATTACCTTCCTCACGGGACTTTTTGATGAGATCAACGACTTTCGCGATACAGTCTGCATCGCCAACCGAAGTTCCACCGAATTTCATTACGAGCCGCATCTTATTGGTAACACCTTTGGGTAGTTGTGTAGATTATGGGATGTAGCAAGAGATATACTCTGCGGTATAGGAACAAAGGATATCAATCATTCGGACCAACACTCCTGCATGAAGAAAATACGAATCGTCGGTATAGCCCTCATCGCCCTGATCCTGCTGACTTTTTCGGCAGGCTGTACGGCACAGACGGATGAGCCATCTTCATATACCGACAAGGAGGGTAATATTTTTCACGGGGAATGAAACAGCAGGCTCCATCCTTTTCACGGACGGATCGAAAACCGAGTGGTTCACCGATAACGACGGAAACGTCCGGTATACCGCCACAGAACCCGACGGGACCGTAATAAAATATTATACGACACCAAACGGAGAGACAATTCTCGAGGTATAACTATCCTTTTCCCTCTCTTTTATCCCCTCCCTCTTCCAATAAATATAGTAAAGGATTCGAAATGGGCATCGAAAACACAAAAGACTGTGACGTACTGGTCATAGGGTCGGGCGGCGCAGGAATACGTGCCGCCGTTGAGGCGGAAACGTTTGGCGAGACGATTATTGTCTCGAAAACAATCACCGGCAAAGGCGGGTGTACCGTCATGGCAGAAGGCGGATTCAATGCCGTACTGAATGAAGAAGATTCTATACAGACCCATTTCGAGGATACGATGAGGGGCGGGGCATTTTTGAACGATGAATTGCTCGTACAGACGCTCGCAAGCGAAGCCCCGAACAGGATCCGCGATCTGTTTTCCTGGGGAGCCGTCTTCGATCTGAAAGAAGACAACACGATATCTCAGCGGCCTTTCGGCGGTCAGCGGTGCGCCCGGACCTGTTATGCCGGCGACCACACGGGTCACGAACTGGTGATGACCCTGCTTGAAAAACTCCGGGGTTCAACAGTCGAGATCGAAAATGAAGTAACGGTCCTTGACCTGCTTTCCAACGACGGAAAAGTAAACGGCGCGATCACCTGCGACCGTGAAGGAGAGCTCGGCGTCATTACGGCCGATGCGGTGATTCTTGCAACCGGAGGTGCCGGCCAGGTCTACGACACGACGACCAACTCGACGGCAGGGACCGGGGACGGATACGCTCTTGGCTACCGGGCCGGAGCACAGCTCATCGATATGGAACAGGTCCAGTTCCACCCGACCGGAGCCGTGACCCCGTACGACTCACGCGGAAGGCTGATCACCGAAGCAGTCAGAGGAGAGGGAGGTATCCTGAAAAACGCACTCGGCGAACGGTTCATGGCGAAATATGATCCGGCACGCATAGAGCTTTCCACCCGCGATGTCGTTGCACGGGCGATTGCCACCGAAGTTCTCGAAGGACGGGGCACGGAACACGGGGGTGTCTGGCTGGATGTGAGTCATCTCCCGCGTGAACATATCGAGACACGCCTTCCCATCATGCTGAATCAGTTCCTGAAGTTCGGCGTGGATATCAGAACCGAACCGATGGAGGTCGCACCGACCGCCCACCATTTCATGGGCGGGATAAAGATCACGCCGGAGGCACAGACAACGGTGTCCCATCTTTATGCAGCCGGGGAAGTAACGGGCGGCGTTCACGGAGGGAACCGGCTTGGAGGAAACGCTCTTGCAGACACGCAGGTTTTTGGGAAAAGGGCCGGGATCTCGGCAGGCAAAACCGAACGGACGGCGAGAAGACTCGATATGGATCAGATCAGGGCAGCTGAAACCAGGCTGGAATCCTATTATGAAGGCACGGCGAAATCCGCCGATATCAGGCGGGCCATGAAGACGACGATGTGGAACAATGTCGGGATCTACCGAAACGAACTCGACCTGAGAGTTGCCGAGCGGGAGATCACAAAACTGCAGAACACACGGCTTCTGATCGCTTCGCCCCGCGAACTTTCCGATGCCGTGATCACGGAAAACATGCTGCTTGTCGCACAGCTCGTTATCGAAGGAGCTCTCCTTAGAAGAGAGTCCAGAGGGGCCCACACACGAACCGATGTAAAGCAGAGCTGGACGAACGAGACCTCGCCGTTTGGCCACACCTTCTTTGTCAAAGGCAAATCTGGGATCGAGATCCAGGAGGATAGATTATGAAAGTAACCATCTCCCGTTTCGATCCGGCCACCGGCGAACCTCCACATTTTGTAGAGTATGATGTCAGTGTGAAAGATTCGGCCCGCGTGCTCAATGTTTTGGACGCAGTTCGCGATACGATCGATCCTGAGTTCGCCTACCGGCATTGCTGCCGGGGAGGGCAGTGCGGCTCATGTGCGGTTCGCGTGAACGGAGAACCGGTTCTTGCCTGCATGCAGGAGGCAAAGGAGGGAGACGTCATCGAACCCCTCGAACTGCCGAGAATCAGGGATCTCGTTACCTACATTGCCCCGGTTATGGCGCAGATCGCATGGATGAACAGCGGATGTGACTGCACGCCGGTGACCCAGCAGGAGATTGAAGAGATTAAACCTTTGCGTGAATGCATCGAATGCTACTCCTGTATCTCAGCCTGTCCCGCGATCTCGGTCTCGGATTACAAAGGGCCGACGATCATGCGTCAGGAGCAGAGACTTAACCTCGACCCCCGGGACAAAGAGGATCGGATCCTTGAAGCGATCGAAAAGGGTCTTTTTTCCTGCACGACCTGCCATAAATGCGTCGAGGTCTGTCCTAAAGAGATCGAGACGCCAAGAAAAGCTATCGAAAAACTCCGGGCCGAAGCAGCGAAAAGAGGACTGTCCCTGCCGGCACATAAAGCTCTCGCCGCTCTTATCGAGAAAACCGGCCGTTCGGTCGAGCGAAAAGAGCAGACATTCTTGGAGAGTGTGGCAGATGTTATCGAGCCTGACGGCGAGGTCAAATCAACGGTCGGATTTTTCGTCGGGTGTATGTTCAACGGAAGAGTCGTCCAGCCGGCTCTTGATGCAATGGAAGTTTTGCGCCTGAACGGAATCAGAGTCATCATCCCAAAAGATCAGGTCTGCTGTGGTTCGCCGCTGATCAGGACCGGACTTTTGGGATTCGTTCCGGAACTGCAGAAACGAAACATCGATGCATTCGTCAAAGCAGGTGTTGACACTGTCCTCACCATCTGCGCAGGATGCGGATCGACGCTGAAAAAAGATTACGACACGCCGTTCAAAGTGATGGATATTACGGAATTCCTCTGCGAACAGGGATTCAAAATCCCAGAGAAAGTGGAAGGGTCCTATACGTATCATGATCCGTGCCATTTGCTCAGAGGACAGGGAATCTCGGAACAACCCAGAATCCTCCTGAACTCGGTTGCGGAAAAATTCGTGGAGATGCCTGCACGATGCTGCGGGGCCGGCGGAGGGGTGAAGTCAGGTCTCCCGGAACAGGCGGCGGCAATTGGAGCCATTCGTGCCGAGATGGTGAAAAAGACCGGAGCCGATTACATCGTTACGGTCTGCCCGTTCTGCGAGTTCCATCTTCATCAGGTGACTGGTCTCCCTGTCAAACAGATCGGGACCCTGCTTTTGGAAGGGTATCGGAAACAAAAATAAAAGAAGAGAATTTCTAACAACCTTTTTTTTGACAGAAAGTACTTTCTTTTCGTACGTTGAGTAGTATGTATGGGGACTTTCAGCAGCTTTGGTCTCAACCAGGCATATCACGAACGTTATGAAAAACTTGGCGACCGTCTCTCCGACGTTGGTAAAACACTTGATTGGGATGTGTTTCGCCCTCTTCTTGAATCCATGTATGCAAATAAATCCGGCAATGGCGGTCATCCCAATGTCGATGTCATACTTATGTTCAAGATTCAGCTTCTGGAAGTCTGGTATAATCTGTCTGATCTCGCCGTTGAACGTGAAATTTATGATCGTCTTTCTTTTTGGCATTTCCTTGGGTGTCCTGACAAAATACCCGACAATTCAACGATCTGGTTATTTCGGGAGCGCATGTCCGAATCAGGCGTTGATACAGTGGTCTGGCAGGAGTTTCAGAGACAACTTGACCTGAAAGGTCTGAAAATTGAACAAGGTATGATTCAGGATGCAACGTTTGTGTATGCTGAACCCGGTCATTGTAAGAAAGACACGCCGCGAGGAGATCAGGCAAAAACACGACGGGATAAAGATGGAAAAATCATGTCCAAGAACGGCAAAATGCACTATGGCTATAAACTTCATACCATCATGGATACGACGCACGATCTTATTCGACGCATTGAAACCACCACGGCAAATGTTCATGATAGTCAGGTGGACCTCTCAGAAAAAGGAGAAGTGGTCTATCGGGATCGGGGATATCAGGGAGCAAAATGCAAGGGATATAGTGCCACAATGAAAAGGGGAGCGAGATGGCATCCCATTGTCATACGAGATAAACTGAGAAATCTGCGAATAAGTAGGAAGAGATCAAAGGGCGAGAGACCCTATGTAGTGATCAAAAATGTTTTTCATGCAGGGTTGGTAAAGGTAACAACGCTGCAAAGAGTACGAGTGAAAAATATGCTGGCTGCATTTTGTTATAATATCTATCAGGTGAAAACGATTCAAAACAGAGTGTAAATTTAAAAAAAAAACGTCAAGGAATAATGGGTATTCTTCTTTTTTTGGGGGGGGTGAGGGGGTATGGATGTAGCCAATCTCCTATACATGACATCCCAGGAAAACATGGAAAAACGCCTCGAAGAACTCGAACGCGACTATGCCGACCTCATGGAACGGGTCCGCGACCTCGAACTCCA
>NIZU01000001.1 GCA_003315675.1 Methanocorpusculum sp. MCE | reverse complement strand
TGGAGTTCGAGGTCGCGGACCCGTTCCATGAGGTCGGCATAGTCGCGTTCGAGTTCTTCGAGGCGTTTTTCCATGTTTTCCTGGGATGTCATGTATAGGAGATTGGCTACATCCATACCCCCTCACCCCCCCCAAAAAAAGAAGAATACCCATTATTCCTTGACGTTTTTTTTTTAAATTTACACTCTGTTTTGAATCGTTTTCACCTGATAGATATTATAACAAAATGCAGCCAGCATATTTTTCACTCGTACTCTTTGCAGCGTTGTTACCTTTACCAACCCTGCATGAAAGATATTTTTGATCACTACATAGTGTCTCTCGTCCTTTGATCTCTTCCTACTTATTCGCAGATTTCTCAGTTTATCTCGTATGCCAATGGGATGCCCTCTCGCTCCCCTTTTCATTGTGGCACTATATCCCTTGCATTTTGCTCCCTGATATCCCCGATCCCGATAGACCACTTCTCCTTTTTCTGAGAGGTCCACCTGACTATCATGAACATTTGCCGTGGTGGTTTCAATGCGTCGAATAAGATCGTGCGTCGTATCCATGATGGTATGAAGTTTATAGCCATAGTGCATTTTGCCGTTCTTGGACATGATTTTTCCATCTTTATCCCGTCGTGTTTTTGCCTGATCTCCTCGCGGCGTGTCTTTCTTACAATGACCGGGTTCAGCATACACAAACGTTGCATCCTGAATCATACCTTGTTCAATTTTCAGACCTTTCAGGTCAAGTTGTCTCTGAAACTCCTGCCAGACCAATGTATCAACGCCTGATTCGGACATGCGCTCCCGAAATAACCAGATCGTTGAATTGTCGGGTATTTTGTCAGGACAGCCAAGAGTTCGCAAGATCGAATCTTGCTCACCGTTTCGGGCTAACGCCCTCACTTACCATGCCAAAAAGAAAGACGATCATAAATTTCACGTTCAACGGCGAGATCAGACAGATTATACCAGACTTCCAGAAGCTGAATCTTGAACATAAGTATGACATCGACATTGGGATGACCGCCCTTGCCGGATTTATTTGCATACATGGATTCAAGAAGAGGGCGAAAATGGATTCAAGAAGAGGGCGAAACACATCCCAATCAAGTGTTTTACCAACGTCGGAGAGACGGTCGCCAAGTTTTTCATAACGTTCGTGATATGCCTGGTTGAGACCAAAGCTGCTGAAAGTCCCCATACATACTACTCAACGTACGAAAAGAAAGTACTTTCTGTCAAAAAAAAGGTTGTTAGAAATTCTCAATATCTTTTTTTTGTGGATTTTGTAGAAGTCTTTTGAGAATTAAACGATATCAGTAGACTATCTTCGTAAAATGGTAAAGTATCTGAGTATTCCAGATGATGATATATGAGATTGTAACAGCATGTAATGAATTTAATATGAGGGATACCGTGAAAATGAAATATGTGGTTGTGGAGGAGTATGATCCGGCATGGGAGAACGAGTTCCACAAAATAGAGGGTGAGCTGTTCTCTGTCATTGCGGGGAAGGTCCTTTCGATTGAGCATGTCGGGAGTACTTCCGTTAAGGGGCTGGTGGCCAAACCCTTTATCGACATCGATGTTGTGATCGATGATACGTTTGATGAGGTGAAATCACTGCTGGAGAGTATAGGGTATCATCATGAGGGAGATCTGGGTATTCTGGGTCGGGATGCGTTTAAATACGAGGGCAAACCGCATTTGATGATGCACCATCTTTATGTCTGCAAAAGAGATACTGAGGAACTGCGGAGAAATATCATTTTCCGCAATTATTTACGGGAGCATCCGGATGTCAGGGATCGGTATGGTGCCGTGAAAAAAGAGCTGGCTTTGCAGTATGCCGATGATAGGGATTCGTATATTGCGGGGAAGGGGCCTGTTATTGATGAGATTTATCGGATGTGTGGTTTGATTCGGTGAATGCCCATTCGCGCCGATTCGCGGTTGGTTTTTTCTCTTGTGTCTACACTAAGACCGTACATAAAATCGAAGTGCATCTCATAAGTACGTCAGTTTTTCGGTTAAGATAACCCCGCATAACTCATATTAAAAGAGTTTTCAAAAATTATTTTGACGTGTTTTTCCCCGTTTTCTTCCCGCGGTAGTTCGGCGAAGGCTTCTTACCGTATTTTTCCTTCAGTAATGCGATCTTGTCCGGCGCTTTATTTCCTGTCGGAGTGCCTGCAATCATTCTGGTGAAACTTTCCCGTCCCATCAGCAGATTGTAGGCGTTCTGCTGTTTATTGAACCGTACCATTACCGAATCGATAGCGACCACCGATCCGTAGGATGCCGTAAGCAGGGCTTCATGCTCCGGCGTCCGGTGAAATGCCGGCAGTGCTACGTAGGTCGGTGTTGTGCCCGTCCCGTCGCAGACGAGGAACAGATAATTTTTCGCATCGCCGATGTCGGCCGACATAACGGAAACCGTAATATGGATCCGTCTCTCCAGATGTTTTTTGAGTTGGGAGAGTCTTGCTCTTTTGGCATCACCCTGGATTTTGTATCCGCATTTTCTGTGCCCGTCGGTTCTTAGGATCGCATACGAGAACTTCACATCCGTGTTCACGAACCGGAACTTCTCTTCGGCACCGCCGAGTGCGAACATCAGCTCCGTCGGCTTAATGTCGGCATACGACCTAAACGACCAGCAGGGTGAAACGGTACAATACACGCCCCGGAGATCATTACATGGAGCGTAGATCGTAAGACCCCGTTTTTTCACATCCCGCGAGAGGTCGCGGAGCATCGTTGCATTTGCCAGATCCGCAGGCTCAAGGATGGCGAGATTTCCGTCGGGGACAAGATGTTTCGAGAGAGCCATCACAAGGTCCGCTTTTTTCTCGGAATCGAGACCGCTCAATTCGTTGATGACATTCGAGCAGACGATCAAATCGAACTCCCCCTCGGGAATCTCCTTCGTTATATTCTGTGCGAGCGGTTTTTCCGCTGTGACTTTATCCCCGGCATATTTCAGGAATTCCGGCACGATCGCCTGATATGCTTCGATATGGTTCTCGTACTGCTCAAGGGACGTGATCTCGGCCGTCATATTGTCCAGACAGGAAAGGACACTGGCAATTCCAATCGAAACGATTCCGGGTCCCGATCCGATATCCAGAACCTTCACATGTTTTCTGATCAGTCCCGAGGTAACGAGTCCGGCAAAAAACTCGGAGAACTCCAGAACATAACCCGGCATCTGGTATGCCATATAGCCGAGAACGCTGTATGCTCCTTTGTAGGAGACGCTCTTTTGGACTCCTTCTTTCCAGTATGCCTCTTTTTGAGCGATGACGGCGTTTCTTATCTTCTCGAGGACGGTCTCGTCTTTCCAGGATTTGCCGGTGACCCTCTCGATGTACTGAATCGTCTGCTTTTCAAGGGTTGGTATGCTGCGTATTTTCAAAAAAGCGCTGAGGCGTTTTGTCTCCTCAGCGGTAGGGATGTATCGTGGATTATCCATTCTGGGTTACACGAGCGGTTTCACTGAATATCCGTCAGCTTCCGGCTCAATATCGAGTTTGGTCTTTTTGGCTTTTGATGAGACGATTCCAGAGTTTCCGCTGGGATCCGTGATGACGACGGTAAAGGGTATTTCGGATTTTCGTGCTTTTGCGATCTCTTCCTGAAGTTCAGCCGCCCGGCAGATCTCGTCTCCTTCGCAGGAGATCGCGGCGCGTTTTACCGCATCCTCTGCCCGTTCAAGAATGCCTTCGACGTTTGAAACAAATCCGAAGCAGGACGGACCCGGACGGATATTTATGCCGAACTCAGGGATATCGATCTCGCCCTGCATGCTCCGGATGACCCGGGCATCCAGATCATCGGGTGTTTCTACCCTCATTTCCCAACGGCTCGGCTCGTGATCGTTCAATACCATCGTATCGACGATCTTAAAGCCACAGTTGCAAACACCGCAGATGAGGAGAATATCGGAGAAATACGGGATATTTTCCGTATCATAAATGTATTCGATCTCCTCTCCGCAGTCCGGGCAGGGGGCTGGAATTACCTGACGCATCGGGGTTTAGTACCCACCGAGCTTCTCGCGGGAAATACGAACGCCGGTTGGTACAACGATCACATAGCGCTGGTCTCCAAGGCCGATGATATCACCGTTCACATCGCGGGAAACGGCACGCAGATCGCCCATCACACGGTCGAACATGATCTTGTCGAGCTTCAGTTTGGTGATATCGATGATGACAATATTTCCGTTGTAGATCTCGTCTTTTATCTTTGGACAGTCTTTGATATCGCAGACGCTTGCGACCTTGACATACATCGTTGCCGGTTCGTTCTCTCCGACCACCCCTTCGTATGCCTGCAGGTCAAGCTTCATGTAGGTATCTTCGTCTGTTGATTTATCCTTTGAGCCAAATACTCCGTCAAGAAATCCCATATGAAAAATAGTTTAGTTGTTGCTTATTTAATTCTATCTGTGTGAGGTGCTTAGATCTCTAGATTCCAGAGCTCGTCACCGATGTAATGCAGATTTTTTGCCGCCTTTCCCTTCTCAAGCGCGATGATATCCTTCGCATCATAGAGTGGAAGCACAACCGCGAGGGGTTTGTCGTGACTCTCGTCAACGGCGAGCGCCGGCTGACCGGCCTTTACATCATCCGTGACCGATACGATTCCCGGACGCATAACGTCTGCACCGTTGATCATATAAGGGATCGCCCCCATATCGACCACGATCCGTCGTCCCGAAAACGGCCGGGAGACCGCTCCGCGAAGCGTGGGGAACGCCCAGTCATCCTTATCCATGATAAGCGGTTTTTTATCGATGATGTAGATGTTGAATTTGGATGCGGTCTCTGCGATCTCGATCATGGGAGCATTGTACAAAGCTGCATCTTCTCCAATATTCTCGGTAAGTTTTGTCATCAAAGCTGCAAGCTGACTTTTTTTGATGGCGTGGCGTTTTTTGATGATAAGGTCTGCCATATGTTATACAGTTATTTGATCCGTGAAATTAAATAGACTCCGTGACAGATGATTTATCGGATTATCCGTTTGCGGGGATACGTTCTTTCGTATCTTCTCTAATGTAAATCCCTGATTTTTCCGGCTTTGATTCCCGCTATCTTTATGTGTCTCTGTGGCATATATATTAAGCACTCGTCCATGAGTCTCTAAGCTTGTGTGACGTTCGAAACGTGCGTATGAGCCCCGGCTTGTATCCTGCCGGGCACTGTCTGTGTGCCCGACTCTTCGTTTCGGACTCTCTCCCTGCGAGAAACGAGAGGTAATCCAATGACAAAGCGACCACTTGAAATTTTAGATCAGGTTCTGAACCGCCAGCCGGTAATCATTTCACTGAAAGGTGGACGGGAGATCCGTGGAGTTCTTCAGGGATACGACGTTCACATGAACCTGGTTCTTGACAAGGCAGAGGAAGAAGGGGAGAATGGTACAGTTTCACTGGGCACTTTGATCGTGCGTGGAGACAACGTAATTTACATCTCCCCATCCGTAGAATAACATCGAGGTGAATTTAACCAATGACAAAAGGCACTCCATCAATGGGTCTGCGCAACAAGCACTCCCACGTCATCTGCCGCCGCTGTGGCAAACAGTCTTTCCACGCACGGCACGGTGTATGCTCATCATGCGGTTTTGGCAAAAGCTCAAAAATCCGCGGGTACAACTGGACGAAAAAAGCAGCAGATAATTAAACAGGTTGTTGTAATATGAGCGGTATTGCAGGCATCGTCGACTCTCGAGGTGTCGCTTACCCCCTTTATTATGCCCTGCACGCCCTTCAGCACAGAGGGCAGGAAGCAGCGGGCATATCTACTTTTGACGGGCGTGCATTCTTTATGCATAAAGGGCCCGGGCAGCTTTCCGACGTGTTTTGCGAAAAGGTACTGAACCGACTGGCCGGGAACGTTGGTGTGGGACAGGTTTTGTACACCCAGAAGGCACACCGGGGAAGAACGGAAAATATTCAGCCGTTCAACTTCAATTTCAAAGACCACCAGCTCTCCATTACCGTTTCGGTTGCTTTGATCAACCGCGAGGCACTCAGAAGCGAGTACGAGAGTAAGGGGCACATCTTTTCATCGACGACGAATGCCGAACTGATAGCGGCAATGATAGCGCACGAGCTTATAGCCGGCGTTTCGGCCGAAGAGGCGTTTGTGAACACGATGCAGCGGCTTTCCGGCGCATATGCCGGAGTCGCCATTCTGGACGGGGTTTTGTATGCGTTCCGCGATCCCATTGGAACAAAACCGCTTTGTTACGGCAGGACCGAGTTTGGTCACGTCGTGGTTTCCGAGAGTGTTGCTCTGGATATTCTCTCGGCAGCGTTTGAAGCGGACGTTCGCCCCGGCGAACTTCTCACGATAACAGAAGACGGCGTTTCCCATCGTCAGGTTCTTGAATCCGATCATAAAGCATACTGCGTATTCGAATATGTGTATATTGCTAGACCCGATTCGGTAATCGACGGCGTGCTCGTATACGATGCCAGGAGAAAGATCGGGGCGTGTCTTGCAACAAATCCGCCGAAAGCCGATCTCGTCTCGCCGGTTCCCGATTCGGGCGTTGCGTTTGCTACCGGATATGCATCGGAATCCGGTATCCCGTATATCGAGGGACTGCTCAAGAACAGGTACGTCGGCAGGACGTTCATCATGCCTACCCAGACTCTTAGGGAAAATGCCGTACGGATTAAGATGAATCCGGTCCGCCGCCACATTGCCGGAAAATCGGTAATTCTGGTCGACGACAGTATCGTTCGGGGAACGACGTCTCTTCGAATCGTCGACATGGTCAGGGATTTCGGTGCTGAAGAGGTCCACCTGAGGGTTGGTTCGCCCCCGATCGTTGCTCCCTGCTACTTCGGGATCGATCTTGCCACCTTGGGGGAACTGATCGCAGCGGGTCTTGATGTAGAGTCGATCCGGGAAAAGATCCATGCGACCACTCTTCAGTATGTATCGACTGAAGATCTCGTGGCTTCGATAGGTATTCCGGCAGAGGATCTCTGCATGGGATGTTCGAGCGGTCGATTCCCGCTCGATATTCCGGGTGAATGCACCGGCTGCTGCAGAAAGATCACGCCGGTCACAAAATAATTTTTTAGCGAAGCTTCTTGTATTTTTGCAACCCACCCAATGGTGATGCATTTAGTGTATACCTTAACAGAGAATGATTATATCGCGTTCAATAAATCCCATTACTCCCGTTCACCAAGCATGAGAAAACAGTTCTCGCGCTCGCGTGTCTACATGGCGATCGTCTGCTTTTTCCTGCCGGTTCTGATTGCAGTGACATTTTCCGGATTTACCTATATCTGGGCGGGCGTTTTAGGAGGTATCGCTCTTTTGGCCGCGACCTACTGGATCTATCCGAAGTTCTACTGGAAAATCATCGAAAAGAATCTGCGAAAATTTCTGCGTGAAGGAAAATCCGGTTCTCCCTGGGAAACAGAAGCGCGTCTGTCGCTTGAAGACGACGGTATGCACTTCTCGCTTGGTCCAAACCGCTCCGTATCGCCGTATTCATCGATACGGGATATCGTGAATGAAAACGGAGCCGTATACATTTACGTGGATTCGCTGCAGGGTGCGATCATTCCGCCCGGTGTTGTTGGATCCGACGAGTTCATCTCCGCACTGAAAGCAAAGCTTCCCGCTAATTCATAATTTTCATAACCTCCCCCGTCCGACTCCCTTTACCATGATTACCGTTTTTTCCGGTGGAACAGGAACACCCAAACTCATCCGGGGTCTTCGGCAGATCCTGCACGACCACGAGATAACGGTCGTCGTGAATACGGCCGAGGATCTCTGGATGTCGGGACTGTATGTATCTCCGGATATCGATACCGTTCAGTATCTTTTCTCCGGCCTTTTGAACACCGATTCCTGGTGGGGGATTCGCGGCGACTCGTTCGAGACGTTCCATGCAATGGAAAAACTCGGCTACACCGAACTCCTCCCTCTCGGCGACAAAGACCGTGCCACCAATATTGCCCGCGCAGAGTTTCTCAGGCAGGGAATGACCCTTACCGAAGCTACTGAGAAGATCGCGAAAGGCTACGGCATTTCTGCACGGATCTTACCGATGTCGGATCAGAGTACAGCAACATACGTGGTCTGCGAGGATGATTCCCTGATGCATTATCAGGAATACTGGGTGGGCAGACGCGGAAACGTGAATATCAAAGGCGTCGTCAGAAAAACAACCGACGGTTTACCGCTGAAAACCACGCCTGAGGTCATCTCGGCAATCGAAGAAAGCGATGGAGTAATCATCGGCCCGTCGAATCCGGTTACGAGCATCGGCCCGATCCTCGAGTGTGCCGGGGTCCGCGAGGCTCTCCAAAAAACGTTTACGGCAGCGGTAAGTCCGTTTATCGGAAACCGCCCGGTCAGCGGGCCTGCTGCAGCCCTGATGAAGGCTTGGGGGTATGAATCCACGTCGTATGGTACCTGGCAGGTCTACAAAGATGTGGTGGATCTCTTTATTCAGGATGTCAGGGACACGGCAATAGAAGTGCCCGGGGCCCATCGTCTGGACACAATGATGACCAATGAAATGAAGGCCGAATCCCTTGCATGGGATCTTTTGTCCTACTTTCCGAGAAAATAAGGGAAATCAGAGGGCGCGCAGGCGGAATTCGTGAGCTGCCTTCCCCGGATCTGCCGATTCGTAGATGGCGCGCCCGACAATAATCCCGTCCACATATTTATTGATATCTTCGGGCTGTGCTCCCTGAGCACCCACCCCCGGCGAATAAATCTTCATCGAAGTGCCGATGAGGGATCGGAGAATCTCGGTCCTCTCCGGTCTCGTAGCCGGAGCGATGATGCCGTCTGCTCCTGCTTCTTTTGCCATTTTAGCCATTCGCTCGGCATTCTCGCCGCTCAGAAAATCGAGCGCGCCTGGATGACTCATCTCGCAGACCGCAAAGGCACGTCCCCCGTGATCGTGCGCTCCGTCCACGATTGCCTGCAGAGAGTCCGATCCGCAGAATGCGTGGGTGATGATACCCGAACATCCTGCTGCAAAGACCTCTTCGCAGATAAGGGCGTTGGTGTTTGGAATATCGGCAACTTTGAAATCGGCGATGGTCGGGATGTTGGATTTTGCAAGCTCTTTTACGATCCCCATCCCGGTTGAAAGGATCAGGGGATAGCCGATTTTTATCGCATCGAGTTCCCCTTCGCATGCCCGTGATACGCGGATCGCTTCCTCTGCACCTTTTACATCGAGTGCGAGCAGAAGTTCGGCCATTTATTTTCTCTCCATACGTTCCAGCGTTGCAGCGGCAAGGATCGGGAGTGTTATTGTGGCATCGCCGTACACGGTAACGCCGGTTCCTCCTTCGCCGATCTTACCCCAGGATTTTGCTTCGTCAAGCGTCGCTCCGGAAAGTCCGCCAAGGTCGGGACGGTCTCCGGTGAGCTGGATCACATAGGTGAAATCGTTTGGCGTCATCAGCATGCTCTGAAGCGTGAAGTTCTTCGGGACTCCTCCCCCAACTAAAACAGCTCCGGCCTTTTTCACATTGAACACCTGATTCATGAGAACATGCATGTCGCCGATCGCATCAAGGATCGTCTTTTTGTGGAACTGGGAAAACATCCAGTACTGGAGGCCCAGAACCGAGTCCTGAAACGCCGGGCAGTAGATGGGGACATCATGTTTTGCCGCCGTTGCAAGAATTCCCGTGTCGAGCTGTTCGCCGATCGTTTTCAGAAGATTGCTGATCGTAATAGGTTCTTCGGGAAGTCCGCAGTATATATCCTGAATGAACTCCTCCAAATCCTCGAACGCATCATTCGGCAGGAAAACATCGTAGACACGGTTTACTTCGTCATTTCTGAGTTCGACATCATCGCACTCGGCTTTTCCGTGATAGTGATGACAGCCGATTGCTTCGATCACATCGTGGGTGAGGTTCGCGCCCGTCGAGGTCAGAACATCGATGTGGCCTTTTTCTATCAGTGTCGATACGATTCCTCCCATCCCTGCCGGGACCATCGCTCCCGAAAGAGCGAAAAACTTGGTCATGTCCGGATCGGAAAGCATTTTTTCATAGACTTCAACGGCGTGGAAGAGGCTTCCTCCGTTGTATGCTCCTGCTTTTCCCATCTCACAGACCAGTTCGTTTACGGTCATGTCGCCGCGCGGGATAAACTGCTTGACCGGGGTACTACAATGTTTATGCATGATTTTGACCTTAATGCTGGATATGGTTGGTCGGGTATACCCATATAGGTATGTCTTGCCGATGAAAAAATCGAATCCGGTTTCTCAACTGCAATCTATACTGCAGCATTTCAGTGTGGAGGTCGCTCCGTCGGAGAATACTCCTTTTACTGAAATGTCCCTGGTTCCGGAGATGCCTTCAACAGCTCCCGGAAAAACGCAGGTGCCGGCGGAAATCTGCTTTCTTGCCTGTTCCTCCGTAAGCTGCACGCCGTTGATGCTGATAATGATCTCACGAAGTTCGACTACATCGCTGCCGCCTGACACATAGATCACGACATCATCTCCATACACCGAGACAACCGTCTGTACATATTTTCCGTGAAACGGGTTTTGCATCACAAAACAGCTGCTGAACCAGCCGGTGCTTGCGGCCGCGAAAATGATCAGGAGTAAGAGAGCTATCTGGATGATCCCCGCTGAGGTCATGGTTTTCCCTCTTTTAATTCTTGCTTCGACTTTTTTTCTCATTATAGGGTTACCTGAGTAATGCTGTTTCTGAATCCGGGATGTTCCGGATTTTTTGGGTTTTTTCTAAATTCCAACGGATTGTCAATACTATTCTATGCGGATCAGGCTCAAGATATTGTATATATACGGATTTGGTCGTTTCACTGATTCTTTGACGGGCCGAATTTCCGCGTATGGCGACTGATAATTTAGAATAGGGGGTTGTAAGTATTAAGGTATCTATCAGGGTATTTTGACCCAGGATGAGTTAAAATCCGTTAAAAAAATAATAACATACCGAAATTACTGCAAAATAGTATCCAGGATAATTGGTGAGGGCAGCAGTATCCACACTGCTTTGTACTCCACATCCCCCACCTAACAGTATTATATGACGTTAACTGGTTTTAATCTTACCGTCTTTCCCTGACTGAATACCCTGTTTTCTCAGGTCGGAGACGACTCCTGACAGATACTCCGGAGATATATCAAAGGAAATCACATCTTTTGTCCCTTCGAGCGGGAAGGCGGGTGCATCCAGCGCAGCAAGAAGATCGGCCTCGCTCTGCTTTCCTTCCGACACCAGTTTATGAATCTGGCCGACCAGAGCCTGTTTGAAAAAGACTGCATCCACGAATCTTGCAGCTTCGTCGTCTTCCACATCCATATGATCCAGCATATCGGTCAGATCCTCGATATCGGATACGAACAGGATCTCCGCACCGGCGGTGATAATGAATTCGGTGGTCGACGAGGTTCTGATGTGGCTGACGAGTTCCGTTTCGTTCAGATCCTCTTCCGTTACGCCGCTGAAGTCGGTATATGCATACATAACGCGGAGATCGCCTGCCTCCTTCGTTCCAAGAAGCGTGTAGCACTCTTTCTCCTCCGTTACCTCCAGAAGTTCGTTGTCCTCGAGAGTTCCAAGGATCATCAGTGCATTCATGAACTTGTCGGTTGCCTGTTTTTGGACATCCTTCCCCATAGCATCGATCGACTCCGCCTGGGCAAGAAGTTGTGACGGCGTTGCATCCGTCAGACAGTCGCCTGCTTTGTGCGACTGGAAAAACTCCTCGAGGGTCTTTTTGCGTGCAAGAAGATCCGCTTTCAGCTCCTCCAGATCGACGTCCGACTCCTGCGCATGTATTTTATCTATAAGCTGCAGGATAGAAGATATGCTTCCCTCGAAGTAGGGTGTTCCCGAAAAGCTGTGCTCGACGGATATCCGTGACGGACATCCCATTTCCCGTAGATACTTCTGAAACGCCGATGCGTCTTCGCGGGAATAAAATGTGATCTTTTCTTCCAGTGTCATCTGGCTATTTGGTATGTTCTCTTTATGGTTATTAATTCTGCTTGACCATGGCACTTGTTAACACGGAGCATAATATTTTATACAGGGAGCACAAACATTATAAGTGCAAATCAACACCACTTAAAATCCGGAATACAGTTCGGTCTCCGGGGGTGGTGCAAACTACCACGGGTTATCGGCGGGACTGTTTTTCGGGTTATTTGTATTTGGTTGTGCTGATTAGGTGAATTACTCATGGATCTTGATACTGGCGCAACAGCCTGGGTTCTCATTTCAGCAGCATTAGTGTTGATGATGGTTCCCGCAGTAGGGCTGTTCTATGGTGGAATGGTAAGGAAGAAAAACGTCATCTCGACGATGATGCTGTCCTTTGTGGCTCTTGCCCTTGGAATTGTTCAGTGGATCATCATCGGCTACTCGCTTGCCTTCGGTGCTGACGTAGCCGGAGTGATCGGCTGGTCTTTGGATTACATAGGTTTGTCCGGAGTCCCGATCGATGGTGTGACAGGCGGAATACCTGACATACTGTTCATCTGTTTCCAGATGATGTTCGCCTGTCTGGCACTTGCGATCCTGACTTCAGGTATCGTCGGAAGGGTGAAAATGTCCACCTACATTGGTGTGGGTCTTCTGTGGCTGACCTTAGTCTACGCTCCTCTCGCTCACTGGGCCTGGGGAGGCGGCTGGGCATACATCCTTGGTGCTCTCGACTTTGCCGGTGGAACGGTCGTCCACATCAGTTCATGATTTGCAGCCCTTGCTCTTGCTATAGTCATCGGTAAGAAGGTCGGCTACGGCAAACAGATGTTCAGACGCCACAACATTCCGATGAACATGATTGGCGGAATGTTTCTGGTTGTCGGCTGGTTCGGATTCAACGCAGGTTCTGCCCTTGCTGCAAACCAACTCGCTGCAAGTGCATTCCTGGTCACCGCTGCTTCTGCTGCAACCGGAGCTCTCACGTGGATGGCTCTTTCCTGGAAGAGCGGAAAGCCGAACTCGCTCGGTTTCATCTCGGGAGCGATCGCCGGATTAGTCGGTATCACCCCGGCAGCAGGCTACGTCAATGTTGGCGGAGGACTGCTGATCGGTATCATCACTGCCGCTGTCTGTTACGCAGCCCTGTCCTGGAGAATTAAGGCCGGGCTCGACGAATCTCTCGATGCCTGGGCAATCCACGGTATGGGCGGTTTCGCCGGTGCAATCCTTACGGGTGTCTTTGCAGTCTCTGCAATCGCCGGCGTCGGCGGACTTCTCGAAGGAAATGTGATGCAGTTTGGAATTCAGATCCTCGATGCGGTGATTGCAGTGGTTTACGCCTTTGTAATGACCTTCATCATCGGCTGGATCATCAACAAGACCATGGGACTCCGGGTCACGGAGGATGAGGAATACATCGGAATGGACCTTGCCCTGCACGGTGAACAGGCATAAGCAAAACGAGGTTTCAGAACATGAAAATGATAACAGCTATCATCCGGCCCGAAAAGGTGGATGAGGTATTGAATGCACTTGAGCAGAACAACATTCCTGGTGTCACGATCACCGAAGTTCTCGGACGGGGTGAGCAGGGCGGCGTATGTCTTCAGTACAGGGCTGGGAAGATGCAGGTGAAAACTCTGCCCAAGACCAAACTCGAGATCGTCGTCCCGGACAAAGATGTGGAGATGCTGATAAAAGTCATCCGTGAGCACGCACGGACCGGCAAGAAAGGGGATGGCCGGATCTTTGTTCTGCCGGTCGAGGCAGCGGCATGGGTCAGGACCGATGAGTACATCACCGGATAATCCCCTCTCCAACCCTCTTTCTTTCCAATCTTTTTTTTTGTTGAATTCAGATGTCGTCTTTCATTCTGACGGCAGGCTTTGCCAGATGCCTTCTTGATCCCGGCGGAACTTCATACCACTTCATTTGAAGCGTTCGTGCCTGGTACGGAACATCCCGAACCTTCCCGGAACATTCACGGCATTTGTATCCTTTGTCTTTTCCGGCGGATGTCATCCTCCCTCCGCAGACCGGGCAGTGGGGAGACGACCGGCTCTTCTGCGATGCAAGCAGTATTGGCCTGAACTTTTCCAGATGAAGAACTCCTTTCTGGAAACTTCCGCAGACGGTGATCTCGTCGCCGACTAAAAGTTCGCGAACATGGGTTCGGAAATATTTGGTCGGTTCAAAAGCAAACACCGGAATTTTCACATCGTTTGCGAAAATCGTAAACTGCACATGGCCTCCGCGATTCGTTACCGGCGGTGAATCGACAACCCCGGAAAACCGGTAGGATTCCCCTTCAACCGGCCCTGTTCCGGGGAGAGGAAGGAGGTGCGCATCCGTTCCCTGATTCGTTTCCCACACGTTCGAGAACGCCGGCTCCTCGGTCTCCAGAAATCCGGTCGTTTTTTCGACCCATTCCGGGTTTTCTCCGCGTATTCCATACAGAACCGGATCTTTTCCGTGGGGAACACAGACGATCTCTCTTCGAACGAAATCCACCGTGTCCCAGGTATGCGGCGCCGTTTGCTCTTCGGACGTAAAAAATCCCCGGCTTTCAAAAACGCGCGGGGTCCCGAGCACCTCTGCCTTCCGATATGCCAGACACTCATAAGTTTTGTCAGGCAGGACCGATGATACGGCTGCAAGCGCCCCGATCAGTCCCCTTCCGTTTTTGTATCCATTATACAGGGCACCGATTTTTTGTAGCCGGTTGACTGTCTCTTCAATCGTGCAGAATCTCTGAAGAGCCTGATAATAGAATGCGGGATCCGGCGGGGTCTCGACCACAACAACTCCCGGGTTCGTTTTTTCACAGTCGAATATTGCAAACCGTTCCACGAATCCGCAGGCGATCTCAAAAACTTCCTTAGGATCGCCCCCCGAGATCTCGAGAGATATCCCTGCATTGCCCCGGGTTTTCCAGATAACGTTTGGATTGAGCCTGACGAGACGATGATTCGTGACCGTAAATCCACGGTTTTTCAGCTCGCGGGCTATCAGTGCCCCAAGGTATGTGGTGCACATCCCGTCCGGTGAATCCGTGTCGTCAAGGCCGAGCAGCATAAATGATATAATTTTATAGAACCGCATTACTATTACGATTATACATCTATGTCCAATGACAGACTCCTCCAGAACGTGGTCAGTATCCTCCTGATGACGGGATACAATGTCTCGGAACGCTGCGAAATTCGCCCGAGAAGTTTCGACCTGATGACATCGAAAGGAGAGAATCTGCTGGTTATCAAAGTCGTTTCACAAATAGATAGTGTAAACGAAGATATTGCCTGGGACCTGGATAAGATCGCCCGGCATCTCCACGCAGTTCCGCTTATCATCGGGGAGCGCGCGCGTGATGTGGCTTTGGAACGCGGAGCGATCTATCTGAGATACGGGATCAATGCGGTCTCGTCTGCAACCCTGTATGATTACCTCGCAGAGGGCGAACTTCCTCTCGTGTATGCTTCCCCGGGAGGTCTGTACGTAAACATCGATGCAGAGAGACTTCGGACCCTGCGTGAAGAACAGTCAATGTCTCTTGGTGATCTCGCCCATGCCCTTGGAGTCTCCAGACGGACGATCAGTAAATACGAAGGGGGGATGGGTACGACGCTCGAGATGGCGATGAGGCTCGAGGAGTTTTTCAATGACGAGATCGTGATGCCGATCGACCTGCTGCATTACACGCCTGCCGAGGAGGAACATGTTCCGGCATCGCTTGCCTCCGGACACAATCCCGAGTCCGACGCTCAGCCGAAACGGCCTGAAGATCATCTCAGATCGATCGGCATCAATGTGCAGGAACTGAGACGGGCACCGTTCCACGCATTTGCGGTTTTTGAAAACAAAACGATCCTTACCTGTTACGGATCTCCGCAGAAAACCGTTCAGCGTGCTGAGCTTGTCGGAAACATCTCCCAGATCACCGGCACTCATTCATTGTGCGTGGTTTCCGACTACCGCAAGGAAAAGAAGATCGGCAAAACGCTCGTGATTGGTGAAGAACGTCTCAAGGATGTGGAGGACGGCGAGGATCTTCTGGAGATGGTGATAGATGAGAAATAATACGATTTTTATATTCTTGATGTTAAAATAATACCATTGCTATCATCCATCATGTGCCGTAATATTTATTATAGAATACGTGTTATTGTAATACACAGGTGAAACACTACGCACATACCTGATTTTCTGTTTGGCTATAGCGGACTTGGTGTCCCTATTGGTATCGTATTCTGGATAATTGCCCTTGTTTTTATTGTTCTTGCAATTAACTGGGCAAGGAAAAATCTTGACGAAGCAAAGATCCCTATCCTTGCAGTCATTGCAGCAGGCATTTTTGCCCTTCAGGCGTTCAATCTTCCGACCGGATTCGGTGTTTCCGGACATCTGGTCGGCGGTGCTCTTGCCGCCATCATTCTCGGCTCTCCTTTTGCGGCCGTTTTTGTTCTGACGATCGTTCTGATCATTCAGGCGCTCATCTTCGGCGACGGCGGTGTTCTGGCGCTTGGCGCAAACATCATCAATATGGGTGTTATCGCCGGATTCGTCGGATTTTACTCAATCAAAGGAATCAAATCGGTTCTCCCCAATCTCCCGGTCGCCGTTCCTGCAGGTATTGCTGCGTGGCTTGCATGTGTTATCGCTGCATGCTGCGCTGCCGTTGAGATCGCCATTCTCGGTGCCGTCCCCATCTCTATCGGTCTTCCGACCATGTTTATCTACCATTCACTTATCGGTATCATTGAAGGTATCATAACCGCAGTTGTGGTTACACTCATATTCAATGTTCGCCCGGAACTCACTGGAGATACAACCAAAAAGGCCGTCCCGATCAAGAATGTTCTGGTCTTCGGTCTTGTCATTGCACTCATCATCGGGGGATGTGCGGTCCTGTTCGCATCCGGCGATCCGGGCGGACTCGAAAGTACTCTCCTTGTAAGCGGGGGCGTGAAGGAAGTCTTTGCTCCTGCCACGGGTGGCGAGATCGTCGAGGCTGAGGATCCGATCGGCTGGGAAGCACCAATGCCCGACTATGCACTCGGGGATAGTATTGCCGGCGGAATCATAGCGCTGATTATTGGAATATTTGCAGTTCTCGTTGTGATTCTTATCGCGGCAAAGATCGTCTACGCTTCCTCTTCGGGCAAGAGTAGTTAACAATTCGAGAATATCTATCAACCCATTTTTTAACGCGAATCATGATTTATGGAAGATTGGCTACATCCCTACCCCCTCACGCCCCCCAAAAAAAAGAAGAATACCCATTATTCCTTGACGTTTTTTTTTAATTTACACTCTGTTTTGAATCGTTTTCACCTGATAGATATTATAACAAAATGCAGCCAGCATATTTTTCACTCGTACTCTTTGCAGCGTTGTTACCTTCACCAACCCTGCATGAAAAACATTTTTGATCACTGCATAGGGTCTCTCGCCCTTTGATCTCTTCCTACTTATTCGCAGATTTCTCAGTTTATCTCGTATGCCAATGGGATGCCCTCTCGCTCCCCTTTTCATTGTGGCACTATATCCCTTGCATTTTGCTCCCTGATATCCCCGATCCCGATAGACCACTTCCCCTTTTTCTGAGAGGTCCACCTGACTATCATGAACATTTGCCGTGGTGGTTTCAATGCGTCGAATAAGATCGTGCGTCGTATCCATGATGGTATGAAGTTTATAGCCATAGTGCATTTTGCCGTTCTTGGACATGATTTTTCCATCTTTATCCCGTCGTGTTTTTGCCTGATCTCCTCGCGGCGTGTCTTTCTTACAATGACCGGGTTCAGCATACACAAACGTTGCATCCTGAATCATACCTTGTTCAATTTTCAGACCTTTCAGGTCAAGTTGTCTCTGAAACTCCTGCCAGACCACTGTATCAACGCC